>JBEANK010000033.1:0-10428 GCA_041165485.1 Actinomycetota bacterium
CGTGCGCACCCTAAAGTGACAACTGCAACTGTGCGCTTCATTTGCACAATCTTACAGTGCAAAGAGGGTTTAAGAATCTACTCCGTACGACACGCTAACAACCTGACCATCAATACCTAATTGATCCACCTGTGTGCCATTTACCGATAGATCTACGCCACCTGCATTGCCAACTTTGAGATTTAGCTGCTCCCCACTTGTGAAGGTTTTTGTTACCCCTCGTGAAATTTGGCCACTAAACAAGACTCGTCCATTTGCATCTGAGACAAAGAGCCAACTCTTGGCACGAGTTGCTGTAATTACTACTTCAACTCCCTGACCTGTAGAAATAGTTGCTTCATCTGAAGGCACTGAATCAACAATTTCAGTAGGTTTTGTAGAAGGTTCAGCAGAGGCTGATGGCTCAACTGTCTCCTCAAGAGCTACAGGAATCTCAGGATCGGAGTTATTTGTCACGATAATCTGAACAAGTCCAGCAATGAATAAGGTTGAGATTGAGATTGTTACCAATACTTTCCATGAGACTTTTCGAGCCTGCCCCGGCTCACGCATCACACTATTTTCAACCAGCAAATCCTGCATGGAGCGATCAATTTGTGTCTGCTCATCTTCGAAGGCGGCTATGAAAATTTGAGGATCAATATTTAACTTTGTTGCAATATTTCTAATGTGACCTCGTGCATAAGTTTCGCCGCCACATTGTGAGAAATTATCGGACTCCATTTGTCTAAGCAGTGGAACACGAATATTCGTTGCAGCAGAAAGATCATCGATACTAAGACCAGCATCCTTACGTGCCTTAGCTATCATGGATCCAAGTGACATGAAATTTCCTCACGGCAGCCAACGGGTGAGCCATAAGTGTAAGTCGCAATGGGTGGGGGTGACTAGTGAATGGTGTGAGCAAGCGGGGTGAAACCCACTCCTTCAGGCTTAGTTCGCCGTCTGTTAATAATCGCGCAGAGTTGCAAGCACTGAATCTAGTTCATCTGGCTTTACCAAGACAGTACGAGCTTTTGAGCCTTCCGATGGCCCTACGATACCGCGCGACTCCATCAGATCCATTAAGCGACCAGCTTTTGCAAAACCAACACGTAATTTTCTTTGCAACATTGAAGTTGATCCAAACTGAGTGCCGACTACTAGTTCCACCGCCTGGCACAAGATATCTAGATCATCACCAATCTCTTTATCAACCATCTTCATTTGATTTACAGGAGCTGTGACATCCTCCCGATAGCGAGGTTTTAACTGCTTTCTAACATGAGTTGTAACAGCTTCGATTTCACGCTCTGATACATATGCTCCTTGAATTCGAATAGCGCGACTGGCACCCATTGGGATAAATAACCCATCACCTTGGCCGACTAACTTTTCAGCACCTGGGCTGTCCAAAATAACGCGACTGTCAGCAAGAGAACTTGTTGCAAAGGAAAGTCGTGAAGGAACATTTGCTTTAATCAATCCAGTCACAACATCTACCGATGGACGTTGTGTTGCCAGAACTAGGTGGATACCTGCAGAACGAGCTAGTTGTGTAATTCGAACTACCGATTCTTCAACCTCTTTAGCTGCAACCATCATCAAATCTGCGAGTTCGTCAATAATTACTAGAAGGTATGGATACGGCTCTACTGTTCTATCGCTTCCTTCGGGAACTGTAACCTTTCCGGCACGAACCGCTTTGTTAAAATCATCAATATGCCTAAATCCAAAGGTGGATAGATCCTCGTAACGAAGATCCATTTCGCGGACAACCCATGTGAGGGCATCGGCAGCCTTCTTAGGATTAGTAATAATTGGAGTAATCAAATGCGGAATGCCTTCATACGCATTTAACTCAACCCGCTTGGGGTCAATCAACACCAATCGAACATCATCTGGAGTTGCCCGCATTAAAATTGAGGTAATCATTGCGTTGATCATTGAAGACTTACCAGCACCGGTTGCTCCGGCGACTAAAAGGTGTGGCATTTTGGCCAGGTTTGCGCAGACAAAGTTACCTTCTACATCCTTGCCCAGCGCTACCAGCATGGGATGTAAATCTTGACCCGCAACAGTTGAGCGCAAAACATCACCTAAAGCGACGATTTCGCGATCGGTATTAGGTATCTCAATTCCGACCGCAGATTTACCTGGAATCGGAGAAAGTATTCGAACATCGCTACTTGCAACCGCATAAGAAATATTTTTTGCAAGGGCGGTGATTCGCTCAACCTTTACAGCGTTGCCCAGCTCTACCTCGTAACGAGTAACCGTTGGACCACGCATAAAGCCTGTCACTCTTGCATCAATATCAAATTGCAGGAAAACCTCAGTTAGGGCAGCCACAACCAGATCATTTGCCTTGCTCTTAGCCTTGGCTGTTGGTCCTGTACGGAGTAAATCTGATCCAGGCAATTCATAGCTTTACCGCCACCGTGTTTTCATTGACTTGGGTGATTGATGGAATTGACTCTTCAACTGGGAATTCATCATCAAAACTCTCTTCATCTAGCTCCTCTTCCTCTTCATCAACAGGTGCGTTCCAAGCAGCCACTACTGGAGATTCAAATGGAGGAGTATCAGTTATCTCAAACTCTTCATCAACTTTTTCAGCTCGCTCTGGTCGCTTTGACCAAAGCCAACTACTTGCCGATGCAAATCTTGTGAATACCTCATTGACAGGGGTAGCAGTAATTACTAACACGCCAAATATGAAGAGAATTAATAAAATTGGATAAGTCAAAACTGATGTCATGAGGCCAACTAATGGAGTTGTCACTCCGTAGCCCAACCATCCACCACCGTGACGCATTGCAGTTGCACCAGTTCCTACTGAGCCGTTGAGCAAGTGTGCTAATCCAGTTGTGGAAAGAAGAAGGGCAAGAGTTCCAATAATTATTCGACCAGTTGCTTTTGAATCCTCTGGAACTCTAAATAATCTGAGAGCAAAGTAGATCAGGACTATCGGAGCAAAGAAGCCAACTCGACCAAATCCACCATAAATGACTGAATACACCGCGCGGCCTACAACATTATCTGAATTAAACCAGGTTCCCGCTGTTGCGATAAGCGCAAGAATCAAAATGAGAAAGGCAATTCCATCTCTTTGATGAGCAGGATCTAGGTCACGTGCCCCACGAGCTAGAAAGCGAACACCGCTTCCTAAAGATTTTGCAATAAATCGCCAAAGAGTTGCAAGGCCTCGGCCTAGAGCGCCACCTACTGCTCCAGACTTACTTTTTGCCTTTTTTCTTTTAGCCACACGGACGAGCGTAAAGGGTTAACAATTTGGAACCTACTAGGCGCGCCGTTCTTTAAACTTCAATCACGACAGGGACAATCATCGGCTTTCTGCGATGCTCTCCCCCAACCCAACCACCAATAGTTTTTCTCACAATCTGCGAAAGCTGATGCGTGCCGTTATTTCCATCAGCAACAGCGGTAGCAAGCGCCTTCTCAATTCTCATTTTGACCTCATCAAACATTGCTGCATCCTCATTAAATCCACGAGCATGAATATCGGGACCCGCAACAATCTTTCCGCTTTGCGAATCTATTACGACAACACATGAGATAAAGCCTTCTTCACCCAGTATTCGACGATCCTTTAACGAGCTTTCGGTAATGTCGCCGATGCTCTGTCCATCAACAAAGACAAATCCAACCGGAATCGCTCCAACAACCTCTGCCTGGTGGTTTACCAAATCGATTACAACTCCGTTATCAACGATAAAGGTATTGCCACGAGGAACTCCAGATTGAATCGCTAGTTCTGCATTTGCTTTCATATGACGCCATTCACCATGGATAGGCATCACGTACTTAGGCTTTACGATGTTGTAGCAGTACAGCAATTCACCCGCTGCAGCGTGACCGGAAACATGAACCATCGCATTTGCTTTATGTACGACCTTTGCGCCAAATCGCGTTAGTTCATTGATTACTCTAAAGACAGAGTTTTCATTACCGGGAATTAAAGAGGAAGCCAAAATAACAGTGTCACCTTCACCTACACGGATCTGGTGATCTCCGTTGGCCATGCGAGATAAAGCAGCCATTGGTTCGCCCTGTGAACCGGTACAGATCAAGACAACATTGTCATCGTATTGGTCAAGATCTTTTGCATCTAAAACCAGATCAGCTGGGACATGGAGGTAACCCATATCTTCAGCGATCTTCATATTGCGAACCATTGAACGACCAATAAATACGACCTTGCGACCATGCTGAGCAGCGATATCAATTACCTGTTGAACTCGATGCACATGTGAAGAAAAGGATGCAACAATCACGCGGCGTTTAGTTGATGAGATAACTCTGTTGAGCGCTGGCATGATTTCTCGTTCAGATGGTGTAAATCCTGGAATATCAGCGTTAGTTGAGTCCACCATAAAAAGATCAACGCCTTGCTCCCCGAGACGTGCAAAGGTACGTAAATCTGTAATGCGACCATCCAAAGGAAGTTGATCCATTTTAAAATCACCAGTAGCGAGCACTCGACCTGCTTCGGTGTTAATGACAACCGCTAAAGCATCTGGAATCGAGTGATTGACCGCGACAAACTCCAGGGTGAAAGGTCCAACATCTTCGGTGCCACCTTCGCGAACTTCGCGAGTCAGCGGAGTAATTCGGTGCTCCTTCAACTTAGCTGTTATCAAAGCAAGTGTTAACGCCGATCCATAAATTGCGATATCGCCACGTTCGCGCAAAAGATATGGAACAGCGCCTATGTGATCCTCATGTCCATGGGTAAGGAAAATTCCAATAACATCCTGTAAGCGATCCCGAATGTATGAAAAGTCAGGCAAAATCAGATCAATTCCTGGTTGTGTATCTTCAGGGAAAAGTACTCCGCAATCGACAATGAGCAGCTTTGATTTGTACTCAAATACCGTCATGTTGCGGCCAATTTCGGTCAAGCCGCCAAGTGCAACGATACGTAAACCGCCATCGACTAACTTCGGCGGAGTACTTAAGTTGGGATGTGGATGATTCATTAGTTAACTGCAACGCCACCGGCACGAAGATCTTCACGCAATTGCGCGATCTGTGCATCGGTAGCATCGACTAGAGGAAGACGAGTATGCCCACCTGGTAGGCCCATAAGATTAAGTGCTGCTTTTGTGAGAATTGCACCTTGGGTACGGAATGTACCCGTGTACACAGGTAGAAGTTTTTGATGAATCTCTAAGGCACGCGCTGCATTTCCTACAAACCAAGCATCGAGAAGTTCACGCAAATCCTTACCAACTGTGTGACCGCAGACAGATACAAAACCGACAGCACCAACAGATAACAAGGGCAGATTAAGAATGTCATCACCTGAATACACGGGAATTCCGCAACGCTTAATCACCCATGAGGTTGATGCCACATCGCCCTTTGCATCCTTGAGCGCAACGATCTTTGGATGTTCAGCTAAACGAACAATTGTGTCAGGTTCGATTGGTACACCTGTGCGTCCTGGAATGTCATAAATCATCATGGGAAGATCTGTTGCATCTGCAACTGCACGGAAGTGGGCTTCTATTCCGGCCTGCGGAGGCTTGTTGTAATACGGGGTAACAACCAACAAACCATCTGCGCCCGCTTTTTCTGTTCGCTTTGCTTGGTTGATTGAGTACTCGGTTTCATTATCACCGGCACCGGATAAAACCAGAATTTTGCTTCCAACGGTATTACGAACTACACGAATAATCTCCTCTTTCTCAGAGGATTTGGTAGTTGGAGCTTCACCAGTTGTTCCATTAACAACAATTCCATCATGACCAGTTGCCACAAGGTGTGCCGCAAGAGTTTCAACTCCAGCCCAGTCGATCGCCCCATCTTTTGTGAAGGGAGTGACCATCGCCGTTAGGAGACGTCCAAATGGAGCAGGCGTTGTCATGCGTCGAACTCTACCCGTATTAAGGGGCGATTCGTCCAGACTTTTCAAAGGCTCCGTATGTAAGTGGCATTAATTTCGCAAATTCCGCTTCCATTTTCTCGGCAACCATCTCGATTTCGCGCTGAGGGTAGCTTGGAAAGTGCGAGCCTTCGCGAGCGGTTCGAAGGGATAAAAAGTTCATCAATGCTCGAGCATTCATAGTTACATACATCGATGAGTAAGTGGCAACAGGCAGAACTGCACGGGCTACTTCACGAGCAACGCCTGCATCCAACATTTTCTTGTAACTATCATAAGCTGCGATATAGGCAACCTTCATCGATTCAACGGTGACATCAAATTGTTCCTTAGTGCCATCCACAAAAGTATAAGATCCGGTTTTTCCAACTTGAATCAACTTTCGTTCAGCAGATGGAATGTAAAAGACCGGCTTGAGTTCACGATAGCGTCCGCTTTCTTCATTGTAAGAAGCGATGCGATGGCGCATAAACTCGCGGAAAACAAAAATTGGTGCAGAGACAAAGAAAGTCATCGATGTGTGCTCAAATGGTGAGCCATGACGCTCACGAGCAAGATAGTTAATCAATCCAGCAGATCGAGCTGGATCTTCGCCAATCTCATCCATAGATTGTTCTCCAGCGGTTGATACACGTGCCGCCCAAATAACATCGGCATCACTTGCGCTTGATTTAACTAACTCAACTGTTACATCATCGCGGTAAATAATCTCTTCACTCATGGACGCACCCTATCTATGTGTCCCTATCGACTCTTGGATTTATAAGGCACAATAGCCGCGTGTCCAAAGTTGCCTCCACCACTTTTAGGGATTCCATGAGTGTTTCCATCACAGTGGGCGCTTATGGGGTGGCTTTTGGGGCGGCTGCGGTTGCCAATGGTTTCACCGTTCTTCAAAGTTGCCTCTTGTCTTTACTGACATTTTCCGGAGCATCTCAATTCGCAGTTATTGGTGTTATTGGTGCAGGAGGTTCTGCAATCAGTGGAATCGCCACAGCATCACTACTTGGAGTTCGAAATGCTCTGTATGGAGTAATCATGGCTCCACGTTTACAAGTAAAAGGTTTTAAGCGAGTTATAGCAGCGCAGGTAACCATTGATGAATCAACTGGTGTTGCACTGGGTCAAGAAGCTCGCGGAGTTGATGCGATGCGAAAGGGTTTTTGGTACACCGGGATTGGTGTATTTGTGTTCTGGAATCTGTTCACATTGGCAGGTGCGCTAGGCGCTCAAGCCATGGGTGATGTGCGTGCTTTTGGTTTAGATTCTGCCGTTCCCGCTGCATTTCTAGGTCTTGTGTGGCCACGATTGACTGGAAATTTTGAACGCGCTCTTGCCATTGGATGTGCCATCTTTGCAATCGCAATGACTCCAATTCTTCCAGCTGGTTTACCGATAATTGCCACTGCATTTATAGCGATCCTAGTTGGGTTAAAGCGATGACCGTCTTCTGGATTGCAACTCTAGGAACAAGCGCAATCGCTTTTTTGCTCAAGTACTCCGGACACTCTGTGCCTGAACGCTGGCTTTCTCACCCTAAGATCCAAAAGATCAATGCACTAATTCCAATTGCCTTACTCAGTGCGCTTGTCGCAGTACAGAGTTTTTCTGAAAAATCCAAACTTATGATTGATCAGCGCTTTGTCGGATTATGCGTTGCGATTGCAGCTTTGCTACTAAAAGCACCATTTCCGGTGGTAGTGATATCTGCAGCTGTGTCATCAGCTGTTGTCTACAACTGGCTTTAGATAATTCCTAAAGACTGAAGCTTTGCCTTCAGATCATTATCTGATGGCTCGGTTAGATGTGTTCCATCTGAGAAAACAATTACAGGAATTGATTTAGCGCCACCATTGATCTCAATAACCTTGTCAGCAGCGGTTACATCTGCATCGGTGTCGATTTTTGTATATTCAACATTGAGCTCCTTCAAAAGTCGCTCTGATCTACGGCAATCTCCGCACCAATCAGCACCGTACATAGTGATTTGATCTTTAGACATTGATTGCTCCTTACATGAATTTGTCGAGGCCATGAGTTAGGCCTGGAGTGTTTACAATTTTGCGTACGCCAAGAATAACTCCTGGCATAAATCCTGCACGGTCTATTGAATCGTGACGAATCGTTAAGGTCTCCCCTAATCCGCCAAACAAAACCTCTTGGTGTGCAACCAAACCTCGCGCACGAACTGAGTGGACAGGGATTCCAGCAACAACCGCCCCGCGGGCACCATCCAATGATGTAGTTGTTGCATCTGGCATTGGGCCAAGGCCCGCCTCTTTTCGTGCAGCTCCCATTAACTCTGCTGTTCGTGCAGCTGTGCCCGATGGAGCATCGACCTTGGCAGGATGGTGCAGTTCAATAACTTCAGCTGATTCAAAGTAACGCGCCGCCTTTGCAGCAAACTCCATCATCAAGACCGCACCGATTGCAAAGTTTGGTGCGATGAGAACGCCAACTGATGGGTTAGCTGCAAGCCAGCCCTTTACCGTTGCTAACTTTGAGTCATCAAAACCAGTTGTTCCAACTACAACGTTGATTCCATTATCAATCAGAAACTCAAGATTTGCCATGACGCTATCTGGAGTAGTGAAATCTACGACGACCTGGGCTGATGATCCCTTCAGTTGATCTAATGAATCCCCAAGATCAAGGGCGGCAACAAGTGCTAAACCATCAGCTGCCTCAACAGCTTTAACAACCTCTGAGCCCATTCGACCACGAGCACCTAAGACAGCAACATTGATCATTTACTTAACACCTTCTCAAACTTTGACTCAGATTTGAATGGACCTACAAGGGCAAGGGTAGGCGTTTTTGTTAAAAAGGCGCTAGCAATTTCCTTTATGTCTGTGGCATTTACGCGTGAGATCTCTTTGAGAATCTCATCAAAATCCATCACCTGTCCATAAACAATCTCGTTCTTGCCAATTCTGCTCATCCGTGAGCCGGAGTCCTCTTGGCTAAGAACCAATGAGCCACGAACAGCTCCCTTAGCTCGCTCAATCTCTTCATGTGACATTCCATTGTCGGCAACATCTGCCAAAACTTCGCGAATGATTTCTACAACTTCAATTGCCTTTGCTGGATTACATCCTGCGTAGAACCCAATCTGTCCGCTACCGGCAAACTGCTGCGCATAAGCGTATACAGAGTATGCAAGGCCGCGCTTTTCACGAATCTCTTGGAATAAACGTGATGACATTCCGCCACCTAAAGCAGAGGCCAAGATTCCCATTGCAAAGCGTCGATCATCAAGACGGGCAACGCCCTCCATGCCATAGAACATGTGTGCTTGTTCCGTTGGACGAGAAATCAATCCGACCGATTGCTGAGGAGCTTTACGGACAGGTGTATTTGGACGAATTACAGGAGCGCCTTTTACATCCAGGAATCCATCCTGAGACAAGGCTGCTTCAACCATCGCCACAACTTTTTTGTGCTTAATATTTCCAGCCACAGCCACTACCAAGTCCTGTGGCAAGTAACGCTTTTTGTAATAGTTAAAGACTGAATTACGGGACATATTGTTGATTGAATCAATTGTTCCCAAGATTGGTCTACCTAAGGGAGTATCTCCGTAATAAGTTTCCGCGTAAAGATCATGTACTAAATCACTTGGATCATCATCGCGCATTGCGATTTCTTCCAGGACAACCTTGCGCTCTGCATCGACATCTAGTGCGGTAACGATTGAAGATGTAATTAAATCTGAAACTACATCGATCGCCATTGGCAGATCGGTATCAATTACACGCGCATAAAAGCAGGTGTACTCCTTGCTGGTAAAAGCATTCATCTCGCCACCAACTGATTCGATGGATGCGGAAATCTCTAGCGCGTTTCGGCGTTTGGTTCCTTTAAAGAGTAAATGCTCTAGAAAGTGAGAAGCCCCAGCTACCGCCGGGGTTTCATCACGTGATCCAACATTTACCCAAATACCAATCGCGGCGCTGCGTACCGAAGGAACTTCTTCAGTAACGATACGCAGACCGCTAGGTAAAACTGAACGACGAACGCTCATTTATTCAGCTGAACCAGTTGTTCCATCTTCAAGTACTGGAACCAAAGAAAGTTTGCCCTTTGGATCGATCTCGCCGATTTCTACCTGGATCTTGTCGCCAACCTTCATAACCTCTTCAAGGTTTTCGATGCGCTTTCCACCATGCATCTTGCGAATCTGAGACACGTGGAGCAGACCATCTTTACCTGGCATCAATGAGATGAATGCACCAAAAGCTGCAAGCTTCACGACTGTACCTAGGTAACGCTCGCCAACCTCTGGCATCTGTGGATTTGCAATTGCATTGATCTGTGCGCGTGCAGCCTCAGCTGAAGGACCATCCGTTGCACCGATGTAGATCGTTCCATCATCTTCAATAGAAATATCTGCGCCGGTCTCATCCTGAATCTGGTTAATAATCTTGCCCTTAGGCCCAATTACTGCACCGATCTGATCAACTGGAATCTTTACAGAGATGATGCGAGGAGCAAATGGGCTCATCTCATCTGGAGCATCAATAGCTTCATTCATGACA
>JBEANK010000034.1:0-8048 GCA_041165485.1 Actinomycetota bacterium
ACCAGATGTTCCACCAGATGTTCCACCAGATGTTCCACCAGATGTTCCACCAGATGTTCCACCAGATGTTCCACCAGATGTTCCACCAGATGTTCCACCCCCTCCTGTATTTTCTCTGGCGGGTATCGCACCGTGAGGAACTGTGATAGTTCTCGATGAAGAGTCCCAAACAAACTTCACTTCAATGATTGTAGAAGTCGCTCCTATGCGCGAAGAGGGAAGAGTGTTACTACCTACTCTTAATGAACAAGTAGCAGTGCCTAGCCAACCACTACCTATCAGAGGCGAAACAGAAGGCCCATTACAGCTATTCAGATTAAAAAGACTTTCCTCTTGAGTCATTTGGTAGAGTGGACTTCTTCCAAGAGGGCTACCAAGTTGACCTGATGAACACGTGGCATAAACATCAAACTTTAAAGTTATTAATGTTGAACTCTGCGAAGATGAGGGCGAGCGAAGCTCAATGCAATCTGCACGTAACCTTACTCGCACGATTTCTTCGTGTGTAAAACTTACTGAAACTTGATTCACGTTATAATTTATGTAACCAAGAGTTGCCGTAATTGTGCTAGATGTTGTTCCATATTTTTCGCTTGAACCTGAACAACTGATGCTTCCAAGTGGCACCGGCAACATTGTTTGGCGGCCATTACGTAATGCTGGACCTGAGCAGAATAGACCTAGATTTGAGATTGAGTACCGCGGTGAGAAACCATCAAAATTAGGAGAAGTAAACTCACCACAAGTTTGATAAGCATCAGCCCTTACAGAAATTTTCGTACCATCAATTGTGGTTGAAACGTTACGGATTGATAAACAATTCTGGAGGGAAAAATCTGAAAATGCTGGCTCTACATTAATCAGACTCAATGGGATGAGTAACGTCAATAATCCAGCAATTCGTTTAACCCTCATTTCAAAATCATTTCATTGAAGGCCTTGATTGGAAAGGATTGACCGGTTAAAATAGCGTCGAAGGACAGTTGGTAGAGCACGGTGACTTACTGAGCGTGTATAAACGGGCTCAGGAAGGCTGTGTAGCAAGGCTCGAGCCTAAGCGAGAGCTTGCTATACGACTCTTAATCACCGGGTCGGGGGTTCGAGTCCCTCACCACCCACTTACGACAGTAAGCCCGAGAATCTGAAGGAGCGCCCAAGGTGCCATTGGGATTATCAAAAACAACAACTCACCCTCAACGCACAATCTGCGGAGTTGGTGTTGAGTTTTACTCCATTATGTTTGGTGATCTTTATGATCCAACAGCAATTCCAGGCGCATGGCAAAAGTTCTGGGCTGAATTCCCTAAGAAAGATTTACCAATGCACAACACCGCCTTCGGCGTCAGTACTCCAATCGAAGGCTCAAATGGAAAATTGCATTATCTAGCCGGAGTTGAAGTAAATGCTGACTATGTAGCACCAGAAGGATTTGAAATAAGAGTGGTTCCGGATGGAAATTATCTTGATGTTACCCACGTTGGTCCAATAACAGCCCTTGCTCAAAGTTATGGCGAGGCTTATGGAGTTGTGCTCCCACAATCGGGCCATCAGATGCGAGAAGCTGCACATCTTGAACTCTATGACGCCATGCTTAATCCGATGGCTGATGATTACACAATGGGTATTTTGATCCCAGTTAAGTAGTTACTCTTCATCCAATCGTTTTGGATTATTGAAATTTGCAACTCTTCGCATCATTTGTCCGTTTAAACCGCCGGCCTCTTTCATCTCGAATTGCATGCGCCTGTACTGGTTATCATTGGGATCGAGTCGAGTATCAGTAAAAATCACGCGTGGCTCTCTTGTGGATTTACCTCGGAACTTTTTGATTAGCTCCCAAATCAAACGTGTAACGGTGGCACAAAAGAGTGTAATTACTGAGGTCACCAGAAGATTCCCATCTTCAAGGAATCTAGTCCACACTCCACCGATCACAATTCCTAGAAGTATCGAAAGCCTGTCACCAGTTAACTTAGGCATTTTCATATGCAGCCTTCATCGCGGCTAAATCAATTTTCTTCATGTCGAGCATTGCCTGAGTTGCACGTTGAGCACCTGCTGCGTCTGAACCACCTAGATAATTATTCATTTCAGAGGATACGACCTGCCACGATATTCCAAACTTATCTTTGAGCCACCCACACTGACTTTCTTGACCACCATCAGCGATCAAGATCTCCCAGTACTTATCAATCTCCGCCTGATCAGAACATGGAATCTGGAATGAAATCGCTTCTGAGTGTGGGAATTGTGGACCACCATTTAAGCCTATAAATGGACGGCCAAAAATCCTAAAGTTAACAACGATTTCTTCGCCCTGCTTGTTGCCGGGTGTATCAGTCGGTGCAATCCAATTATCTGCAACAGTGCTATCCGGAAAAATGCTTGTGTAGAAATTTGCCGCTTCTCGGGCTCGACCGTTAAACCAAAGACATGTTGTTAATTCCATATGGGAAAGAGTAGCCCCAACCTGAGAAATAGCCTTGAATATTCAGTTACGGTGCCAATTCGAGCTTGATTTCTGGAGGGTTACATATTTCTGAGTTGCTGGCCCATCTGGGTGCACTTACCGTTAACTCAACCTATTTGATTCATAAGGAGAGTTATGAAGCTACGACGCATGATCGCTATTGCCGTTTCCTTTTTAATGCTTATTGCGCTACCAAATACAGCACAAGCAGATTCCGCAAAGCCTGGACAAAGCATGACTCACATGAAAACCGCCGCTGGAGTTGCATCAACTCTTGAAGCAGCAGGTGTGATTCTTTACGTACAAGGTGGGGCAACAGCTGCAGTGATTGGCGAGAATGTGAGTGCGCCAACTAGCCAAGTTGTTTTCCATATTCCAGTAACCGCTAATAAGGCGGGCGTTCAACATGTTGGAAGCAACATCATTTTCTTTAACACCGCGAATAATCAGTATCTGACTCTTCGCAATCCAGTAATTGATTTAGCAAAAGGTGTCGTCTCGGCAACGGTTCCTCAAGCGGGAGATGCAAAGGTGAATATCTTGACGATCACTAATGCATCACAGGCAAAGCCAAAGATTACAAATGATAAAAAAGTAAAGCAGCGCACAACCGCCTACACAGGTACCACTTTGGTACTTGCTCCAGGAGTAGCTGCAACCATCGCATCAGTCCTTGGTTTACCAGCAGGTTCATTGCCAGATGGTTTGGCATTTGGAACAGCTGATGTAACTCTGTACAGCAAGCTGAAGTAAGGTCTTAAAATGGAACCGATCTCGCGTCGTTCACTTATTGCAGGTATATGCGCCGTAGTTACATTAGGCGGAAGTGAATTACCTGCAGCTGCGAATGCGGCGGTGAAAAAACTTCCTAGTGGCAAACTTTCAGTAAAGTTGAGGGAGTTGCCAGCATTATCTGCAGTAGGCGGAGCGATGCGGATTGGTTCGATAAAAGGCGTGCCTGTTGGTATTGCCCGCATAGGAACAAATAAGTACACAGCCTTCAATCTGCGTTGCCCACATCAGGGAGTAACGGTAAGTAGAACTGAGAGTGGCTGGATGTGTAACGCACATAATTCAGAGTTCGAAGCTGATGGTGATTTACTCCTAGGTCCTGCAACCACAGGATTAGCACCAGTTCCGATCAAAGTAAGTCGTGGAGTAGCCACGATCGGTTGATAAGGAGATAAGGTCATCAAATGAAGAAATTGATTGTGTTCTTGGTTTCCATGCTGTTGGTATCAGGATGTGCCACAACTCCTACAGCAAATTCGGAGTTCAGCGCCGCAGATATTCAATTTGCAGAGGAGATGATCCCTCATCACGAACAAGCGATTTTGATGTCAGATATTGCGCTAACCAATTCCGCAAGTGATGAAATTCTTGCTCTAGCTAGAGATATTAAATCGGCACAAGCCCCAGAAATTGAACAGATGGGACGCTGGCAAGGAGTGAATCCTTCAACTCATATGGGTCACATGATGGATGGAATGCTGAGCGATGAACAAGTCCAACAACTTCGAGATTCCGAAGGCGTAACCTTTGATCGTTTATTTCTTGAAGGCATGATCGCCCACCACCAGGGTGCGATCAAAATGGCTCAAAAAGTAGCCAACTCTGCCAATAAAGAAGTTTCAGCTTTGGCAGCAGCGATAATTGAAGCCCAAGAAAAAGAGATCGCTTTCATGCAGGAGCTCATTAAGTTTTACTAAAAGCAATGAGCCCAACTCTCTATGTAAATAGCTACGAGAGTTGGGCTCTAACTTTCGATTATTTTGCTGCCCCTGCTTCTTTTGCTCCAGGAACTTCTAGAAGCTTTCCAGTTTCTACTTCATAAACATATCCATGAATTGGAATGTTCTTAGGAACTAGTGGGTGGCGGCGAATACGCTCGACATCTTCAACAACTGCCTTGTTGCGATCAGCAATTGTTAACCAATCAATGTAAGCGGCCTCAGTTGATCCTGGACCCTTGCCGACATCATAGAAACCTTCCTCACCAAGTGCTGCGGTTTCGAGGCTCTTTGATAGCAAACCACGCATAACTTCATCGGTAAAGAACTCCATGCCGCAGTTGCTGTGGTGAATTACAAACCATTCCTTTGTGCCAAGAAGCTTGTAAGAAATAACGAGTGAGCGGATTGCATCATCTGACGCACGTGCACCTGCATTACGAATAACGTGGGCATCTCCCTCACTCAAACCCGCGTACTTCGCTGGATCTAGGCGTGCATCCATGCAAGTTAAAATTGCAAACTGGCGAGCTGGTGGCAAAGCAAGCTTTCCCTTTTCGCCAAAACTTTCAACATACTTCTTATTAGCATCTAATACTTCATTCAAGACTGACATTGTTTGCTCTCCGATTTCAGATCTAACAAGAGCAGATCTCTTGTTACGTCACCGAAATTAGCATTTATAAATTGAAAATAGAACTCAATAATTCGTCGCAGTTGCAAGGGTTATGCAAGTGCGATTCGCGCTGCCAAATCATCAAACTACATTTACAATTAAGGAATGCTGGGTGGAATCAATAACGGTCTATTTTTGCAATCCTTTGGTGGGTTTGCAGGATTGGCGCTGCTTATTTTGGTTCTCAAGTGGGGTTTTTCATCTAACAAACGAATGATCATTACTCCGATTAAAGCTGGCAAGAAAGATCAATATGGTTTGCTCAAGCCATTGCAAACACCTAGCAACTACATCGAAGCGCAGATGTGTTTGCAGAAACTAACTGATGCCAATATCAAAGCTACTTTGACTCAAACTCTTGATGGCCCTCAATTGATGGTCTTTGAAAAGGATTTAAAGATTGCTGCAGCGGTATTAGCCAAGTAATTCGGCAAGTAACGCTTCTACTCGGCCCTTGATCTCATCACGGATGACACGTACCGATTCAATCCCTTGTCCTGCTGGATCATCTAGAACCCAATCCTCATAACGCTTTCCCGGAAAAATTGGACAAGCATCGCCACAGCCCATTGTTATTACTGCGTCAGATGCGCGAACAACTTCATCAGTCAATGGCTTTGGAAATTCATGAGTAATATCAATTCCAACTTCCGACATTACCTCGATCACGATTGGCGAAATACTTTCGCGAGGGGCTGAACCTGCAGAGCGAACAACTACTTTGCTGCCCCCAAGTTGTGACGTGAATCCTGCAGCCATTTGTGATCGGCCAGAATTGTGAACACAAACAAATAAGACATCTAAGGCACCATGGACCTCAGGATTAGTAGCTTTAAGTAAGGCTTTTAATCTGTCTTGGGAGAAACGCTCGGCCAGTGAAGGCAAATAGATTTTTATTTCACTAGATGCATCTAACAATTCGTATGATTCAAAAACATACTTTTCGACTGTTTCAAGTGCAAATTGGTTTTTGTGGTAGGCATGCAGTCTCTCCGAAGACTTAAGCAACAGTCCTCGAATATCATCTAGAACCACAAATCCTTCAAGGTGGGGCTTCAGTTCCATTGCTATCCTCCAAAATTGAGCCTCAGACAATTCTATGACTAGAAGATAGAGAGGAATTAAAAAGTACTGATGACCTACAGGTGAACAAATGGCTAATAAGAAGCGCTAGGTCAAAAGCTCAGTAAGTAGTTGAGTTACACGCCTCTTGATCTCATCGCGAATTACACGAACAGACTCAATCCCCTGACCAGCAGGATCATCTAAAACCCAATCCTCATAACGCTTTCCCGGGTAGAACGGACAAACATCTCCGCATCCCATTGTGATTACGGCATCTGATTCTTGCACCGCTTCATTTGTTAAGACTTTCGGCACATTGTTTGCAATGTCAATTCCAATTTCCGCCATGGCTTCTACCGCAACTGGATTAATTGAATCCTTTGGCGCACTCCCTGCAGAGAGAACCTCTACACGACCCTTTCCAAGCTCGCGCATGAACCCTGCAGCCATTTGTGAGCGGCCTGCGTTGTGTACACAAACAAAGAGAACAGTTGGTTTACTTGTCATTGCTTAGTACTTTCGTTAGGCCCAGGCCAATGATTGCTCCAAGAATTTGGGCGGCGATGAATTTTGGGGCGGAATCTGGTGCGATACCAGCAAATGAATCACTAAAGGTTCTACCTATTGTGACAGCGGGGTTTGCAAATGAGGTTGAACTTGTAAAGAAGTAGGCACTTCCAATCCAGGCTGCAACCGCGGCTGGAATTACTGTTAGATTCTTTTGAGCAACAAGCAGGTTGATAACAAGGATTAACCCGGCCGTTGCAACGATCTCGGCTAGATATAGGTTGCTACCTGTGCGAACCTTTGTTGCTGTTTCAATAACAGCGTGATCAAACATCGCATTTGCCAGCAGGGCACCTGAAATTGCACCTAAAGTCTGAGCGATTGCATATTGAATAAATTGAAGAACTGAACCCTTCCCCTGAATCAGATCAACCAAGGTAACTACCGGGTTAAAGTGCGCACCACTTATTGGAGCCAGAATCAAAATCAAAACCGCTAAGCCGAAGACGGTGGCGATTGTGTTGATCAGAAGTTGTAGACCAACATCCTGAGTTAAATCGGTGGCCATGATCCCGGAGCCCACAACTATGGCAACTAACAAAGTTGTGCCCAGGTACTCCGAGAGTATTTTCTTCATGTGGACAGAGTATCTAATCCAAAGTTAATACAAGGTAAACAAAGATAAAACCCCACCACCTTGTTAGGTGATGGGGCTTTGATTACTACTAATTATGAAACAGCGATGATGTCTACGACGAAGATCAAGGTCTCATTTGGGCCGATTGGGCCTGAACCATTTGGGCCGTATCCCTTGTCCGCCGGAATTACCAAGAGACGACGTCCACCAACCTTTGCACCTGGCAAACCTTCCTGCCATCCAGCGATAACACCAGATAGTGGGAATGTTGCAGGTTGTCCGCCAGACCATGAAGATTCAATTAATGCACCGTTTGACCATGTCATCAATGTGTAATGAACCGTCAGTGTTGAAGTTGGTAGAACCTCTGTTCCAGTTCCAACGATAATGTCCTGTGTCTGCAATGTTGCTGGTGCTGCACCTGTTGGAGGTGTAATTGTTGGAGCTTCTCCTGCGTTACCTGTAACTGCTGGAAGTCCTGCTGCTGATCCTGACACTGTGTCATCTCCTCCGAGTGTTGTGAATGATGCAAATCCAATTGCTAATACGGCAAGAACCGCAAATACTTTCAATAGGGTCTTCTTTGGCATGGTTCTCCTTGTTATTCGATCTCACCGATTAATTTAAATTCTCCATCACCAATTTGGCCCTGTGAGCGGTAAAGCTCTAACTTGGCACGAGTATCGGCAATATCAAGGTTGCGCATGGTGAGTTGACCAATGCGATCTACCGGACCAAATGCAGCGTTTTCTGTGCGCTCCATTGAAAGCTTTTCAGGGTGGTAACTAAGTCCTGGACCAGTTGTATTAATGATTGAGTAATCATCACCACGACGCATGCGGATAGTTACTTCACCAGTAACCGCTGATGCGACCCAACGCATCAAGGACTCGCGAAGCATCAAAGCTTGTGGATCAAACCAGCGACCTTCATACAAAAGACGACCAAGGCGGCGACCTTCTG
>JBEANK010000035.1:0-8235 GCA_041165485.1 Actinomycetota bacterium
TGTGGTGTTGCCTCATACAGCACACCCTTATTAGAACCCAACACTTGAGTTACTAAAAATGGCTTTGACTTAATTCCTTGCGCAGCAAAGGTTGCATAAGCGTTTGCAACATCGATTACATGTGGGCTGGAAGTTCCCAAAACAATTGAAGGTGTTGGCATCATCGCAACACTCTCTGGAATACCAGCACGACGTGCAACATCTACAACCTTGTCTGGACCGACTTTAATTCCCAGTGGAACAAAGATGGTGTTAATTGAGTGCTTAGTTGCAAAGTTCAAACTTACTTGGCCCCAACCTTCGTTGCCATAGTTTGAAACCTCGTAAGGCTTTCCTGCATCATCAAAAGTTTGTGGTGAATCACCGTTCCACAGTGAAGACAATGGAATTCCTTGTTCAAGAGCTGCCACTAATGCGAATGGTTTAAAGGTAGAGCCAGCTTGAGTAATGGATTGTGTTGCATCATTTAATTGACGCTCTAGGTAGTCGCGACCACCATATAGTGCAAGTATTTCGCCGGTTCCGGGGCGGATAGCAACTAGACCAATGCGTAGATCCTTTGGCGCATTTGATGGGTAGAACTTATTAACCGCATCAACAGCGGATTGTTGAGCTTTTTGATCCAGTGTTGTCTTAATGACAAGCCCACCTACAAGAAGTTGATCCTGACTGAAACCAAGTTTTGCTAACTCTTTTTGCACCGCTTCGATGATGTGACCCTTAGGACCGCTGAGCTGTCCAGATGTCGAACGTGGAGCCACTGTTGGCACCTTCATCTTCGCAGCATCTTTTTCATCCAACCAACCAGCTTCAATCATATTGTTCTTGACGTATTCAAAACGTGCGGCCAAGCGTTCTGCGTTACCCTCTTTGAAAACCGGGTCATACAAACCAGGTGAGCGCAGAATTGAGGCGATCACCGCCGCTTGCGAGTTGGTTAGTTGATCAACATTTCGGTTGAAGTACTGCTGTGAAGCGGTCATAACTCCGTAAGATCCGCGACCGAAGTAAATGGTGTTGAGGTAACTTTCAAAGATTTGATCTTTGGAGAGTTGGTTTTCCAACTTAATTGCGATAACTAACTCTTTAATCTTGCGCTGAATAGATCGCTCGGGGGTGAGAAAAGCGGTCTTAGCGTATTGCTGGGTGATGGTTGATCCACCACGTCCATTACCCAATTTTATGATGTTGTCTAAAACAGCTTGAGTTAAACCTTTAATAGAAAAAGCTTTGTTGGAATAAAAATTTTGATCTTCTGCAGCAAGTACCGCATAACGAACATTAAGTGGAATTTTTGCAAGGGGAACAATTTGGCGATTTTGTGTACCTACACGGCCAATCTCTTCACCATTTGAGTATTGAATGATTGTTGATTGGCTATTTACGTAGGCGTTGGGATCTGGAATATCAACGGTGAAATAGGCCAGAGCGAAAAAGATTGACCCAGCTACAAATCCAAAGCCACCGAGGAAAACAGCGGCTCTAATCAGTAATTTGCGGACCATTTGGCAATGCTATCCCTTGGCGTAATCCTCATCCTCCAAGGTGCGCACCTTGCGCGGGGCTTTTCGTTCAATTCCATCTCCCAAGATGTATGAAGCACAGAGGTGATTCCAGGAACAGTTACGGCACACTTCGACGATATAGACGGTGAACTCTCCGAATTGTCGTTCCATCTCCACTAATTCGCGGGGGGTCTTAATGCGACCTGAGTATTGGCCCAGTTGTTCACCAAAGGTGTAGCGAAGTTCAACAAGCTCTTCCTTTTTACATACTGGGCAGTTGCGATCAACCTTATCTCCATGCCACTTTGCAGCACGCATCAAATATGGGTCGGCATCGCAGGCATCAACCGTTCCTCGAAAGAGAGCTATCAAGGTAGCGCGCTTGTCGAGTGAATAATCGATGAATGATCGTTGCGATTTCATTAAGGAGAAGAATAATCCCAAATTGAGGGTTACGCTCTTTCTTATGAGTTTTGCTGGGTTAATCCGACATCCTCGGTTATCTCGCCTGCTGGCGGTGCGGTGGACAGGTCAGATGACTGATGGAATCTTTCAAAGTGCGCTTGCATCCTTCGTTTTGTTCTCTCCAGAACGACAAGCAGATGCGTTAAGTGCAGCAATTGGTTTTGCTGTTGTTTTATTACCGTATTCAATTGTTGGACCATTTGTTGGAACAATTCTGGATCGAGTTTCGCGGCAACGGGCATTATTTTTTGCAAACATGGCTCGTAGTGCCAATTTATTTTTAGTTGCATTGTTTGTTTTTAGTGGAACAACTGGTGTTGCACTAACCGTTGTTGTACTTGTTGCATTCGGAGTCAACCGCTTAATTCTTGCCGCGTTGTCTGCAGGCTTACCTTTGTTAATTGATTCAAAATCATTGATCACCGCAAATGCAATTGCAGTTACTGGTGGTTCGGTTTTGGTGGTTATTGGTGGGGGAATTGGTGTGGGCGTTCGCGCACTAGTAGATGGTGCCGCTCTTGCCGATCACGCTGATTCCTTACTTATTCTCATAGCGGCCGCTGGTTATTTCACAGCTGCGCTTCTATCTGGACGATTAAATAAGTATGAGATCGGACCACAGGAGCATGAAAAAGCTGCAGCATCATTTAAGCAGGGTTTTACCGATATGCGTGAGGGAATTGATTTCCTTCGAAAAAATATTGATACAGCTAGAGGAATCGTTGCTACCGCGGTTCATCGTGGTGGTTTAACCGCTTTAACTTTGACCGCATTGTTGTTAGAGCGCAATACCTTCAATGATCCGTCGCGTCCTGAAGATGGTTTACAAGGTTTTGGTATCGCCTTAACAATTGCAGGTATTGGGGTTTTCTTGGGCGCATTCTTGGCACCGTATGGTGTTGCGCGTTTCGGACGTCATCGTTGGATCAAATTTGCGATGTTTGCCAGCGCATTTTCACCAATTTTTTTAGCGATTTGGCAGAGCCCGGTCGCTTTATCAGTGACCGCATTTCTCGCCGCATTTTTTGGACAGAACATTAAAGTGACAAATGATGCGTTGGTGCAATCTAAGATTGATGATTACTACCGTGGTCGAGTCTTCGCTGTTTACGATGTAGTTGTAAATAGCGCGATTGTTAGTGGTGGTTTGATTGCAGCGTTGCTACTGCCAACATCGGGGGTTACGGCAAAGGTTCCGCTCTTTGTAATGTGCGCTTATTTACTAGTTGCAGTTGTTATTTTGCGATCTAGGAAGTTTAAAGCTACCTACTAGCCCACCATTCAAGAAGGGCTTTAGTTGCCGCTTCTTCTCCGATTGGTCCTTGTTCAAGGCGCAGCTCCATCAAGAAATCCATTGCTTGTCCAACTTCGCGAGATGGTTTCAAATTTAATAGTTGCATTACTTGAGCGCCATCTAAATCTGGACGGATCTTTGATAACTCTTCCTGCTCCATTAAAACTTCAATTCGTTTTTCTAACGAGTCATAGGTCGCAGATAGGCGCGCGGCCTTTGCTTTATTGCGCGTAGTGCAATCAGCACGTGTTAATACATGTAAATGGGTGATGAAATCACCTGCATCTCGAACATAGCGACGCACAGCAGAATCGGTCCATTCTCCCTCTCCGTATCCGTGGAAACGAAGGTGGAGCATTGTTAATAGCTCAACAGCGTCGATAGTGTCATTATCAAAGCGCAGCGCTTGTAACCGCTTCTTGGCCAGGCGTGCACCAACGACTTCGTGATGGTGAAATGAAACTCCGCCGCCTTCAATAAAGGCGCGTGTCTTTGGTTTACCAATATCGTGCAACAAGGCAGCTAAGCGAATGACAAGGTTGGGGCCACCAAGTCGCTCTTCATGTTCAATCGCTTGCTCTAGCACTGTAATTGAGTGCTCGTATACATCTTTGTGATGATGGTGTTCATCAACTTCAAGACGAAGCTTTGGAATTTCTGGCAGCACAATATCGGCAAGACCCGAGTCAACCAGAAGGGTTATTCCGATACGAGGGTTTGCTGACATGATAATTTTTGTGAACTCATCACGCACTCGTTCTGCAGAAATTATTGAAATTCGGTGTGCTAAATCCTTCATGGAAATTAATACATCTTCTGCGATTTCAAAGTTTAATTGGCTGGCAAAACGTGCAGCGCGCATCATTCGCAATGGATCATCATTAAATGAATCACCGGCACGAACTGGAGTCCGTAAAACCTTAGCCGCTAAATCTTGTAAACCATTAAAAGGATCGATGAATTGTGGTTTGTCACCAGTTAATTCAAGTGCCATCGAGTTAACGGTGAAATCACGCCGTGATAAATCTCCATCGATTGAATCACCGTATTCAACCTCTGGTTTACGAGAATCTGGATCGTAATTTTCTGTTCGGTACGTTGTTACCTCAACAGTTGTATCACCACGTTTTCCTGCAACTGTTCCAAAAGCAATTCCGGTATCCCACACATTGTCAGCCCATGATTGCAAAATCTTTTTTGTTTCTAATGGGTGCGCATTTGTGGTGAAATCTAAATCATTTCCTAAGCGACCTAAAATTGCATCGCGTACAGGTCCACCAACTAGCGCCAAGGTGAAGCCCTTAGCCTTGAAGGCTTGGGCAAGGGAGCTGGCAAGAGGAGCGCGTTCAATTAATGAACGGATCGCTAACTCTCCTGCCGCGCCTAATGCATTACTCACAATAAGTAAGGTTAAAGCACTATCCTTGCTTCATGATCCCGGCACCTGGTGCGGGCAGCGAAGGCACGAAGAAGAAACGGAAACGTAAGCGTTCCGGTAACCGCGGCCCACAACCACAGACTCAAACGGCTCCTAACAAGGGTCCTCAAACAAAGCGCCCGTATGCAAAGCGCGTTGATGAGGTTAGTGCTGGCGGTTTAGTTATTGATTCAACAGGAACCAAGGGCTTATTGATCGGCCGCTACGACCATAAGGATGTGACGGGCAAACGGGTGTTGTGGTCTTTGCCAAAGGGACATATTGAAGAGGGTGAAACACCTGAGCAAGCCGCGATTCGTGAGGTTGCAGAAGAAACCGGAATTACATCAAGCATCACAAAATCTTTAGGTGTGATTGATTTTTGGTTTATGGCGGGCGGTAAGCGAATTCACAAAACTGTACATCACTTTATGTTTACTGAAGTTGGTGGGGTTTTGGCTGCGCAGGAAAGTGAAGTTGATGAGGTTTCTTGGTTTCCGTTAGAAGAGATTGTAGATCGCCTTGCATATCCGGATGAGAAGAAGTTAATTGCGCGTAGTGCGGAGTTAACCTCATGAAAAAATTATCTTTAATCCTTATTTCCACACTTACATTGTTAATAATGCCGCAAGCAACCGCTGCAGATACCGTTATTCGAATTACCGGTCCAATTCATCAAACCTTCACCGGCGAATTCCGTAATGATGATTTAGCGCAATCATTGACACCATCTGGTGATTTAGGTTTGAAGGTTTTTCAACCCATTGCAAAGAATCGTACTTGGGTTATTGATGCCGCTTTAATTGATGAAGTTATTGTGATGTCGGGTGATTACACCTTGGCAACGGAAGCAGAACCTGCTGGAAAAGAGATTGCGGCAGCTTGGTTAGCTCAATTAAAACGTGTGACAACCGGCAATGATGTTGTTGCACTTGCTTATGGAAATCCAGATATCTCACTTGCAAAACGATTAGCACCAAGTGAGTTAAAGAGTTACTTTGTTTATGGGCGGGATCGATTGCAGTTAGCGCTTGGTCGAATTGTTCGTAGCGAGCCTGAAGTTCAGTGGAGCGTTGGAAAATCAGGGTTGAGCAACCCTTTACGCAAGAGTTATAGCGATAATCGCAAAGCCTTAACCCGTTTATCACGAGTTGTAGATACCCCTGAATTAATTCAACTGCGCGCTCGTTTAGCCCAATTGTTATCGCCTACCTTGGATAAAGATTCTCGTAATTACTTTTCTTACAGTGCAACTGAAGCTGTGGAGGCGATGGTTAATAAGTTGCGTATTAATAGCGGTAAGTATCAAATTACAACCTCATCGGTGAAGCTGCCAGTCACCGTTATCAATGAATTTCCTGTTGATGTGACCGTCGATATTGCTATGTTGCCAATCAATTCGCGTGTAGTTGTCGATAGTTTTGATGATGTTGTCATTCCTGCTGACTCAAAGCGACAACTGGAGATGCAGGTTGATGTCATTGCACCAGGACAGACAACGGTTTCTGCGTTGATAACCGACTCAGATGATGACACTGAGGTTGTCCCCGAAGCGTTGTTAACTCTAAATTCAACGGTTATTGATTCAAAGGTGACCTGGTTTACAACAGGTGCGGCCATACTTCTCTTATTGGCGGCGGTTGCTCAAAGTGTTCGTCGAGTTCGAAGGAGGGGTAAATGAAATCCAATGAACTCTTCCGGGCATCGGGAATCATGGCGCTTGGAACAATCCTTTCTCGAATTACAGGATTTATCCGAGGAATTTTAATTGTTGCGGTTTTAGGTACCGCCTTGCTGGCAGATACTTACAACGTTGCAAACACCATGCCAAATATCTTGTACAACTTGCTTGTCGGTGGTGCACTCACTGCGATCTTTATTCCTCAACTTGTTCGATCTTTTGAACATGAGGATGGTGGAGATGGTTTTGCATCACGTTTGATTACAACAATCTCACTTATTCTTTTAGTTCTCGTCTCACTTGGAATGTACTTTGCACCTGCTTTAGTTCGTTTATATGCGCCAGAGTTCTTTACTCAAGGCTTTGAGGCTGAGAAAGAGATCGCAATTGCATTTACCCGCTACTGCTTACCTCAGATCTTCTTCTTAGGTTTGTTCACCATGTTGGGGCAGGTAGCAAATGCTCGCGGCTCATTTGGGCCTTTGATGTGGGCGCCGATCGCCAACAACCTGGTCGGAATAGCCTTATTTGGCGGCTTCTTGCTGCTCTCACCGGGTGTAACTATCTCAAATATCACCGATACCCAAGTTCAAATTTTGGGCTGGGGAACAACATTGAGCGTTGTCGTACAAGCCTTGGTTTTAGTACCTGTTATTAAACGTTTAGGTATAACCATTAAACCAAAACTTGGTTTGAGTGGATTAGGTAAATCATTCAATTTGGCGGGTTGGACCTTAATTTACGTTTTGATCTCACAGCTTGGCTACTTAGTTACTGTCAATGTTGCAACATCAGCTGCGGTTAGAAGCGCGCAAGAAGGTGTTACAACTGGTGTGGGATACACACCGTATACATACGCTTACTTTGTAATGTTGTTGCCGTATTCAATTGTGACAATTTCAATTATTACTGCAATCCTGCCGCATATTTCTAAGTTAGCACTTGATGGAAAGCGGGATGAGGTTAAAGCACAATTAATTCGCGCGATTCGATTAGTTGGTGTAATTACAATTCCTAGCGCTGTTGCCTTTTTACTCTTTGGTTCATTAATCACTGAAGTTATCTTTATTGGAATTCCAACTGAGGATTCTCGTTATATTGGTTATGTTTTATCAGCGTTGAGCTTTGGCTTAGTTGCTTTTTCTATCAACTTAATTTTGATCCGCGGTTTTAACGCATTTGAAGATACACGTACACAGGTAGTCTCAATTTTGATCATCAATGTTATTTCTGTTGCGCTGTCTTACTTATTCCTTGAATTTCTAAAGACTCGCTGGGTCACCGTTGGATTAGGTGTGGCATTCTCCTTTAGTTACCTAGTTGGTTTATTGGTCACCTTAGGTTTATTGAAAAAGCACACCGGAAAGTTATCGATCCGGGAATTTTTAACTCAACACCTGCGTTTACTTACTGCAGCGCTACTTGTGATGCTTCCATTGTTTGCAATGGTTGAGTACATCGCTGTAGTTGGGGTTGAACTTTCACCTGCAGCTCGTGCGGGTGAGTTGCTACTTGTGATGGTTGTCGCATTCTTTGGCTACATCTTTGCCGCTAAAGCGCTCAAGGTTGAGGAGATATCGATGATCCGCCACCTAGGCAGTTCAATCTCGCGCCGTTCAACAAAACCAGAGGAAAACCATTAGATTTCGGGGTCTAGGGAGCACACATGAGTGATGTAAGAAATGTAGTAATTGTTGGATCGGGTCCAGCTGGATACACCGCTGCGATCTACGCTGCTCGCGCGCAGTTAGATCCAATTATTTACGAAGGCTCTGTCACCGCAGGTGGTGCACTCATGAATACAACTGAGGTTGAAAACTTTCCTGGATTCACAGATGGTGTGATGGGTCCAGATTTAATGGACAGCATGCGT
>JBEANK010000036.1:0-7860 GCA_041165485.1 Actinomycetota bacterium
GATGTAACTATTAAGTGCGGCCTGGTAATTACTGCGATTGGTTATCAAGCGCAGGGCATCGACGGAGTTCCCTATGAAAATGGAAAAGTTGTAAATATCGACGGCCGAGTAAATGAGAATCTTTATGTAGTTGGTTGGGCAAAGCGCGGCCCATCAGGGGTAATTGGAACAAATAAATCCGATGCCGCTGCAGTAATTGAACTGCTTGTTTCAGATTTAAACGCCCCAAAAAGCGCGGGCGATATCTCGCAGTTACTAAGTAATCAAGTTGTTGTTACCCAAGAGCACTGGCAAAAGATCAATGAGGCTGAGGTTTCAGCGGGTGAACCAAAGGGTAAACCTCGGGTTAAGAGTGTTGAGCGCACAGAGCTGCTTAAGCACGCAGGTTTGTAAGTCGTCTCACTCTTTCGACTTCGAGTCGTTACCTGAATTTCAACCAGTTGAAACAAGGGTTTGATTAGATGCATCCATGAATAACACCCCAAAACCTCGAACACTCTTTAGCTGGGGCTCTCTAGCTCTAGCTACATCGCTACTAGTTTCTTTACTAGTCCCATCAGCGCAGGCGGCGACTTATTCGCTTCCAAACGCTCCGACAAATGTCACCTCTTATCTCGGCGCTAAAGGCGTTGTCGTTAAGTGGACAGCAGGTGCAGCGGTTGATCCAGGCGTCATTGGTCACGTTGTTTCAGCTGGTGCTGGCTCATGCCCAATCTTCGTACCAATCAGAAATAATTCAGTTGTAACAATGCCAGTTGTCGAAGGACAGCCAGCAGGTACGCCAGTTGTTCAAGCGGTTAATGCATATGGTTTCTCAAAGCCAGCAGCATCTAACAAGAGCTACACAGCTGCGCAACTTGCAACAGTTTCCTCTACACAAAATAAGGCTGTCCAAGTTCTACAGCTAAGTGATTTTCACGGTGCAATTGACGGAACATCATTTGGAGCAGCGTTATTAACAAGCAACTGGGAGGCGGATCGCAAAGCAAATACTGCAACTGTTGCAATCTCATCAGGTGACAACATCGGTGCAGCTCCACCGATCTCGACAGAGTTTGAAGAGCTTCCAACCATCGAAGCGTTAAATCTTTCAAAGCTTGACGTTTCAACCTTTGGAAACCACGAGCATGATCGCAACATCGATCACCTCAACAAGATGATTGGTGCATCAGATTTCCAGTGGGTAGTTTCAAACTACAGCGAAGGTGCACTTGATGCTCTGAAGTCAGGCACCAAGCAGGCAAAGAACTACACAATCATCGATCGCGGTGGCGTAAAGATCGGTGTTGTTGGTTCAAATACACCTGAGACAATCGAGCAGGTATTCCCAGGAAACCTTGATTACAAGGATGCATCCGGAGCAAAGAAGACCATCACAATCAACCCAGGCGTTGCTGGCGTAAATGCAGCGATCGCTGAGGCTAAGGCAGCTGGTGCAGATATCGTCATCGCTGCATTGCACCAAGGATGGTTGGAAAACGCAGATGGAACCGCAAAGGGTCAATTGAATTCACTTGCCTCACAGATCAAGGGTGCAGCAGCAATTTACGGTGGTCACAGCCACCAGACATATGCATCTGTAATTCCTGGAAACACACGCGTAGCACCAACAGTTCTAGGACAGGTTCGTAACGCAGGTGTTGAGTACACACGTACACAGATCTGTATCCGCAGCGGAAAGGTTGTTGGTCAATCAATCCAGCACGTATTAAGAGCAGCATCAGCTTCAATTAATACGAGTGTTGCTGCTACAACTTCAACAGCAGATGTAGCAACAGCTGCGATGGTAAAGAAGTACAAGGATCAATTATCAGCAAAGCTTGATGTCAAGATCGGTCAAGTTTCAGGGGTATTCCCACGCGGTGGATCACCAGCTGTTGAGCGTTCAGGTGAAACTCCAATGGGTAACTACATTGCAGATTTAATGCGTGCTAAGTACAAGACAGACTTTGCAATTCAAAATGGTGGCGGTATTCGCGATACATTCCCTGCAAAGACATATGTACCAGCGGCAACAGGTCTCGTTCGCACAGGTACCGGTCCATTAGATGTAACACTTGGTGATGCATTCACAGTGTTCCCATTTGGTAACCAGATCGCAACAACAGTTGTTACAGGTGCAAACCTTTGGAAGGCTCTTGAAAACGGTGTCGGCGGTAACTATCCAGGAGATGGTCGCTTCCCACAGGTATCAGGACTTAAGTTCTCATTTGATGCATCAAAGCCAGTTGGTTCACGTATCGTTGAAGTTACAAAGCTTGACGGCACACCAATTGCGAAGGATTCAAAGGAGTACACACTTACAACTCTTGACTTCCTAATCTATGGTGGCGACGGATATGCAAATGTATTCTCACCATCACAAGCCAAGGTTCAAGGCGCACTACTAGATGTATTTGTGGATGCACTAAAGGCTGATTTAGCTGCTAAGAAGGTAACGCAAGTTCCTGCAGCGGATGGTCGAATCAAGAAAGTTGGCTAACAGTTAAGTAAGTAAACAAAGGGCGTCCGTTGACTCGGGCGCCCTTTGTTTTGCCTCAATACCTGCGATTTATGCTGTTTTTAGAGCATTTGGGCGATGATTAAAAAGCGGGTACTATTGCGCTTCACAAATAAATAAGCGTGCGTAGCTCAACGGATAGAGCATCTGACTACGGATCAGAAGGTTAGGGGTTCGAATCCCTTCGCGCGCACAAGTTAAGCCTCGAGTGCCTTTCACACTCGGGGCTTTTCTTCTGCCCGTAAGATCAGAGTATGACCAAGGTGCTGCTAACTGGGTTTGAACCTTTCGGCAAGGCAACACTTAACCCATCAGCTGAGATTGTTAGGCGGATAAGCGGAGACAATATTGTTACCGCTATTTTGCCTGTCGCTTATGCGCAATCTGCTGAGCGTTTATTAGCGTTGATTGCAGAACACAATCCAGATGTTGTCATCTCATTAGGTCAAGCAGAGGGTCGCACACAGATAACACCGGAACGAATCGCGATTAATTTAGATGATGCACGCCTTGCCGACAATGAAGGGGTAATTCGCATTGATGAACCGATTCTTGAAGATGGTCCTATTGCTTATGAAAGCACCCTGCCCATTAAAGAGTTTGTTTCAGCGATTACAGCAGCAGGTATTCCGGCTGCAGTATCGCTAAGTGCTGGTGCATTTCTATGCAATCACATCTTTTATGTTGCGCAAAACAGTTTAAAGGACACAGAGGTACGAAGTGGTTTTGTGCATGTTCCATTAATGGATGAACAAGCAGGGGAATTCCCTGGTTTACCTACGATGCCGCTAGATCAGATGGTTAAAGCTGTACGAGCTATGCTCGAAGTGCTTTAGCAAAATCGCGGAAATCTTCAACAAGTAGATCAATCTCTGTTTGGCCATGTGCCAAAGAGATCAACCACTGCTCATCAAGTCCCGGAGGAGTGATGATTCCGCGATTGAGCGCAAAGAGCCAGTGCGCTTCTGCGATACCAAAATCAGTTGCCTTGTAGTCGCGATAGTTGCGAACAGGTGATGTCGACCAAGTTACACAGCCCTTAACACCGAATCCAACTGTGTGTGCAGGTAGTTGGTACTCATCAATGATTGCACTGATTCGATTTAAAGCCTGCTGGTTGAGATCTTCTGCAGCAGCTAGCGCTTCATCACTACAAATACGATCAATTGCACGAACACCGGCCATTGCTAGGGGATTGCCGTTAAATGTTCCGAAGTGCGCCATCTTTCCGTTGGTTACAAATTCCATGTACTTCTTCTTGCCACCAAATGCAGCTAATGGAAGGCCGCCACCGATTGATTTAGCAAGGGTGATCAAATCTGGCTGAACACCTAAACGCGCGGATGCTCCGTGTGCTCCAGCTGTCAGTCCAGTCTTTACCTCATCGAAGATAAGAACTACGTTGTATTCATCGCATAGTTCGCGAACGCGCTCTAGGTAACCCTCATCTGGAAGAACGATGGCAAGGTTTTCTAAAACTGGTTCAACTATGAAGCAGGCGATCTTGTGTGCATTCTTTTCAAACATTCTTTCAAGTGCTGGAATGTTGTTAAATGGAACAACATGGATATCTCCAGGAACCAAGTTTGAATCAATCGCCGGAGTTGGATCTTCAGGATCACCAATCTTGTCTAAGGCTGGCTTACTAGAAACTACAAATGGATCGTAGCTACCGTGGTAACCACCTTCGACCTTAAGAATTCCCATTTTTTCTGTAGCAGAGCGTGCAACGCGGACTGCATACATAGTTGATTCTGTTCCACTATTGGTAAAACGAACCTGATCAATTCCAAAACGGTTACAGATTCGTTCTGCAGCATCAGTTGAAATTGGCGATGGTGTAACAAATAACATTCCTGAAGTTAATGAACTTTCAATCTCTTCAACCACAATTGGATTCAAGTGACCAGCAAGCATTGCTCCAAAACCCATTGAAAGGTCGAGCAGTTGTCGGCCATCAACATCTGTCATGTATGCGCCCTTAGCGCTTGCGATTGAGATTGGATATGGATCCCAATGTTGGAAACTAGAGGTAACGCCTAACGGCAACGCCTTGAATGAACGACGGCTCTCCTCTGCGCTCTTGCCTGTCCCTTTAGTAAATAGTTCCCATTCCTGCTTGAGGATCTCTTCGACCCGCTTCGGATCTACTGGAACTGAGGTCGACGGCACGAATCTAAATGTTTGCTTGTGGTTAGTCTGTGTCAGCATTTGTAAAACATGTACGACAAAGGTTTCAGCTTTTGAAACTCGTTTGAGAAGTACTCTCCCGGTTCGTTTGTAGTTAGTTTTAACTAGTGCCTAATTCTCCCACGCTTTAATTAAAAAGCAACCCCGTTAGACTGTGGGTATGCGAAAAACTAGGGTTTTTATAGCCTTTTTGCTGGTTTTTTCGCTTTTCCATGAGGTTTCTTACGCATCGGACACCATTCCTTTAAGTTGCATGAATAAAAAAACATTTCTTGTGCATATTTCTAATGTGATAAAAGGATGCGAAAAAACAGAGGTCTCTTTAGGTGCGGGTGCTATTCCGCATTCATTGATTAGACCATTGGAGCTTGATAAACAGGTTGTTTATCGTTTTACGGCGGCACAAGCAGCCGCTGCAAAAGAGGGTCAAAAGATTTATATTGTTTCTGGTTATAGGTCTCTAAGCCGTCAGAAAACTCTTTTTAACCAAGCGGTAAGAAAATATAAGTCAATTGATGAAGCAAGCAAATGGGTTGCACCGCCATTAATTTCTCACCATCCGTGGGGAATTGCAATTGATGTCAACTATCCCGATGAACCAATTGGCGCCGGTTGGTTAGAGACTCATGGAAATAAATTTGGTTTATGTAGAGTGTTTGAGAATGAATGGTGGCATTTCGAACCTGTGATTGCACCAGGGTGGAAATGCCCACCACTTGTTCCAGATGCTCGTTACAGCACGGATTAACGAAGGAACAAAGCTCGCAATCTACGAGATGTAACAAAGAGGCCGGTTGCGATCATCACTACGAAGTAAGTGATATGGACTAAAACACCTGAATTAAGATCTCCAAACCAAAAGGCGCGAACCATTTCAATTCCGTGCCAAAGCGGTAGAGCCATGATTACCTTCTCTAACCAATCAGGGTAAACAGAGATTGGATAGAGAGAGCCCGAGAATAAGGTCATCGGAAGCAAGACGATGTTGATGAAGCCCATCTGCTGGTACGTCTTAAAGAAAGAGGTGATCGCCATTCCAAAGGAGGCGAAGCCAAATGCCACAAGTGATGCTGCTGGGATCGCCAAGATCGCCCAGAAGCTTGGGGTTAGCCCCAAGGCGGTTACGACCGTTAGGAAGCCAAGTGAGTACACCAAGCCACGAATGAGCGCCCAGGTGATCTCGCCGAGCGCGATATCTAGTGGCCCCAATGGAGTTGAGAGCATTGTCTTATAGAGCTTGGATTCATTAAGTTTCCAGAAAACATTCCAGGTCGAATCATAAATTGCACCATTCATGGCACTGTTTGCAAGCAAACCAGGAGCGATGAAGAGTGTGTAATCAATTGTTGTATTTCCTGTTGTTACATCACCAACGAGGTTTCCCATCCCATAACCAAAAGCTAAAAGGAATAGAACTGGCTCAACAAAACCAGTTACAACGGGAATCCAGGTCGTCGATTTAAATGCGATCCATCCACGCTCTAAAAGAACGTAAGGACGTCCTGCATACATCGCGCTGGATTTTCTGCTCTCAGCAATTTGGACAGCGCTCTTCACTTTGCCAACCTCTTTTCAAATTGGCGAGTGGAAAGCACTAGTCCAACAACAACCAAAGTAGCTAGAACAATGAAGTGGATGGCAACCATTAAATTGCTGATCCCGTAATCGTATGCAGCCTCGCGGCCTAGTTCAGTCGCATGCCACAATGGTGATACCCAACCAATTGGTTGCAAGAAAATTGGCATTGATGACAATGGAAAGAATGTTCCAGAGAACAAGAACATCGGCATAATCACTAAGCGACCAAGAATGTTAAAGAATTGATCATCTTTTTCAATCTTTGCCGCAGCAAACAAAATAACTGCGCCAAAAGCACCGCCACCTAAAATAGCGACAGGCACCAACAAGGCGCTCACACCAAAATCAACAACATTGAATGCAAGTAAGAGAATGTAATAAACACTTACTGAAAAGAGAGCACGACAAAGTGCTGCTAGGTAAACACCAATAGCAATCTGGCGACCGGTGATTGGTGTTGAATTTTGCGCAAAGAAAAGCTTGCGCCATTTAAACCCCTCAATTGTTGGAAACACTGTCTCATCCATGACACCGGTAATCGCAGTATTTGCAAGTAGAGCAGGTGCGATAAAAGCGATGTATTTAATGCCATTTGTGCCGCTTGTTCCTGAACCCTGCTCAACAAGCACCCCAATACCAATTCCCACCGCAATTAAGTAGAACAGTGGGTTTCCGATATCTACCGCGGCGATTATTGCGCGCCACTTAGACATTGATCTCAAACGTGCCGAGGCTATATACAAAGCCCCAAAACGTTGAATCTGCGGAACATCAATACCTGCGTTCATTCAATCAATGTTCTTCCAGTTAAACGAAGGAATACATCTTCCAAAGAGCTACGACGCACCAACGAGGTTGTTGGATGCAACTTTGCCTGCATGATTTGCTCGAGAAGTGCTTCACCATCTTCGGTGTACATCAATACTCGATCTGGCAAAGTTTCCATGCGTTCACACATCTGTGAAAGTTGAGGTGCAACCTCCTTATTGCGATCGCTACCAAAGCGAACCTCAAGAACTTCTTTACTTGAATACTCCTTGATCAATCCAGCAGGTGATCCCTCAGCCATGATTGAACCTTTATCCATAACTACAAGACGATCACATAATTGTTCAGCTTCATCCATAAAGTGTGTTGTTAGAACAAGGGTCACACCTTGCTCTTTTAGGCGGAACAAGCGATCCCACAAGATGTGACGGGCTTGCGGATCTAAACCAGTAGTTGGTTCATCTAATAACAAAATATCTGGTTCACTAACAAGACCACGAGCAATTGTTAAGCGGCGCTTCATTCCACCACTGAGTGCTTCAACCTTTACGTCCCGCTTTTCTTCAAGTTGTGCAAACTCAAGCAATTCTTCGATCTTGGATTTAATGAACTTCTTGGAAAGACCAAAGTAACGTCCGTAAATATATAGATTTTCGGTAACTGTAAGTTCGCCATCGAGATTGTCTTGTTGTGGAACCACGCCGAGATGAGCGCGAACAAGCGGACCAAATTTTTCAGGGTCTTTATCAAGAATCTCAACTGTTCCAGATGTTCGGGTAGATGTAGCGGCCAAGATTCGCATTGTGGTCGACTTACCCGCACCG
>JBEANK010000037.1:0-10599 GCA_041165485.1 Actinomycetota bacterium
CCAAATTTTTCAGGGTCTTTATCAAGAATCTCAACTGTTCCAGATGTTCGGGTAGATGTAGCGGCCAAGATTCGCATTGTGGTCGACTTACCCGCACCGTTGGGACCTAGTAATCCAAAGGACTCACCCTTAGCCACATCAAAGTCGATGCCATCTACAGCGGTGAAATCGCCAAATTTCTTGGTTAAGCCACGTACGGAAATGAGTGGTTTAGACATTCTTCTATCCTACCTGAGTATTGTTTACCTACGTGCGATTCATAAATGAAGCAACCCATGACCTTACCTATGACGATGTTTTCATGGTGCCAAGCCGTTCCGAACTTTCATCACGAATGGATGTTGATCTTTCAGCTATAGATGGAACGGGAACAACAATTCCATTAGTTGTTGCCAATATGACAGCTATCGCAGGTCGGCGTATGGCGGAGACTATTGCTCGACGAGGTGGATTAACAGTAATTCCTCAAGATATTCCACACGGCGTTGTTGATGATGTCATCAAATGGGTGAAGCAACGCCACCCCTTCTTTGATACACCAATCACTCTGTCACCCCAATCAACTGTTGCAGATGCAGTGAGCTTGCTGCACAAACGTGCACACGGTGCGGTAGTAGTTGTTGAAAATGGAAAGCCTCTCGGAATAATTACTGAAGAGGATTGCAAGAGTGTCGATCGCTTCACACAACTTGGTCAGGTAATGAGTAAGAATTTAACAACAATGCCCGACTCATTGGGAGCACGCGAAGCTTTTGAGTTTCTAAATCAGCACCGCCACAAATTAGCACCAGTTGTTTCAAGTAGTGGCGAGCTAGTTGGAATTATGACTCGCTTAGGAGCGCTTCGTGGAACTTTATATTCGCCTGCTTTAGATACACAAGGTCGTTTACGGATTGCTGCAGCGGTTGGGATTAATGGTGATGTTGTAGCAAAGGCAGCGGCGTTAATTGAATCAGGTGCGGATGTGCTGGTTGTAGATACCGCACACGGACATCAGAAAAAGATGATTGAAGCGTTAGCCGCGATTCGTTCTATTAATCCAAAGGTACCGATCGTTGCCGGAAACGTTGTAACTGCACAAGGTGCACATGACTTAGTTGAAGCAGGGGCAAATATCGTAAAGGTGGGCGTAGGTCCGGGCGCTATGTGCACTACTCGCATGCAAACTGGCGTAGGACGCCCACAATTTTCAGCGGTTCTTGAATGTGCAGCAGAGGCCAAGAAACTTGGCGCTCATGTATGGGCCGATGGTGGAGTTCGCCATCCTCGCGATGTTGCGCTCGCTTTAGCTGCCGGTGCTTCTCAAGTCATGATTGGATCATGGTTTGCAGGTACCTATGAATCTCCAGGAGATTTACAGAGCGATGCAAATGGTCGTTTATATAAAGAATCCTTTGGAATGGCATCTGCTCGTGCAGTTGCTGCTCGAACCTCAAAGGAGGATGCCTTTGAACGCGCTCGTAAAGCGCTCTTTGAAGAAGGAATTTCAACATCACGAATGTTTTTGAACCCAGCACGACCTGGAGTTGAAGATTTGCTTGATGAAATCATTGCAGGTGTGCGATCTTCATTTACATATGCAGGTGCTCAAAACATCAACGAATTCGCAGAACGTGCAACAGTTGGAATTCAGTCCTCGGCTGGATATGCAGAAGGTCGTCCACTGCATTCTTCTTGGGGGAATTAAGAAGATGAAGCGCCTACTTGTTTCATTACTTGTAGCGCTCATACTGACTCCTGCAACAACTGCAACAGCAGTTACTCCACAAGTTACTGTCATGACTCGAAATTTGTATTTAGGCGCAGATGTAGGTGTGGCGATGGATCTGATCCCTAACTTATCTGCAGCGGCTCAGTTCATGTGGGATCAAGTTAAGGCAACAGATTTTAATAAGCGCGCTCCAAAACTTGCCGCAGAGGTAATTGCAGCTCGTCCCGATGTGATTGGTATACAAGAGGCAACTATTTGGTACTGCAAGAAAAATGCCTGGAGTAAAAAAACGGAGGTCTTTAACTTCACTAACCAATTTTTAGCAGCGACCAAAGCACAAGGCCAAGAGTATGTCTTAGCGAGTAAGGATGGAAAAACAGCACTCAATACTGGTTATTCAATCGCCGCAGTTCCCTTTATTACCATGGTCAATGATCCAGAAACCTTTCAGCCTTTATTTGGTCAAGATAAAGCAGCATGTGGCTTTGAGATTGCCGATGCTTTAGCAATTCGCGCAGATTTATCCGATAAGTTGTTGGCGGTGGGCAATTCTGAGTATGAAACCACATACACAATCGTTCCAACGATCATGACTATTTATCGCGGATATGCCTGGGCAGATATTCAAATAGGAAAGATCCCAGTGCGTTTTGTTACAACCCATCTTGAATCACTGTGGGATGAGAATGAAATTCCGAATTCAGCAAAGCAAGCCCAGCAGTTAATCGAAGATTTAAAAAATACCAAGATGCCAGTTGTGATCATGGGTGATTTCAATAGTGATCCGCGAGATCCTCGAATTGCTGATGATCCGAATGCGGGCGGACAACCAACGGCAAGTGAAGCTTGTCCAGCAGGTACTAATGTTTGTAACGCATACCTGTTGATGCGTGAAGCTGGGTTTAAAGATGTTGGACCAAATTCTTTAGATCCAATCAACAACACCTGGGGAATGAATGCGTTGTTAACCGGTCCAGATCCAAAACGATTGAAATACTCACAGCAAATGGGTAACTTTGCTGGATACAGCGATCGTTTGGATTACATTTTTGTTCGCAATGGTGCACTACCAATCGCATCTCAATTAGTTGGAGCTTTGCCACCAAATAATCTGAATTCAGATCATGCCGGCGTTGTCTCACTGATTCGCATCGACTCTGAAATCACTGAAAGAAGTAGTGATCTTCCCGAACATGCACCATTTCCCATCTCCTTTTGGCAGTGGGTTGGCTTAGCTATAAGTGCATTAATAGTTGGCTTCATTGTTAAAAAGAGATTCAGGTAGGCTTTGCAACAAGCAATGGCGTTGGAATGGGGCACCTGGCCCGTGCAAGTGCTGTTGCACTTGCCCTTAAAGAGGTTGCAAACCCAATTATTGTTTCAATGGCTGGTGGTATTGCAGAGATTCCCGCATTTATGGGGATACGTTGCGAATATATTCCTGGTAAAGATCGCATGTGGATGTCACGTGAAAAGTGGGATATCTACCTACGTGATCGTCTACTTGCTTTAGTAGAAGAAACCGATGCAAAAGTTTTGTCATTTGATGGAGTGATTCCTTATCCAGGGGTTATTGCAGCTAAGAATGCGAACCGTGATCTAAAACTTGTCTGGGTGCGTCGCGGTTTATGGCAAAAGAAGCCACAGCGATTTGTTTTAGGTTTGCAATCAGCGATGATGGATAAAGTTATTGAACCCGGTGATATTGCACGTGCCTATGATTTTGGTCCGACAGCAACCCGGAAAGATGCGGTTGTGACTTCACCGGTTTCTTTATTTCGCAAAGAGGATGCAATGAGTCGCGATGAAGCACGCAAAGCTCTTGGTTTGGATTTAAATCGACCAGCTGCGCTCGTTCAACTTGGAACCGGCGAGGGTGATGTCAATGAGAAGATGACCGCTGCTTTATCAGGTTTGCTTGGTTGGAAAGATTTGCAAGTTATTTTGACCAAAGCACCTGTCGATAAAGATGGAAATTCGCTTGCGCCTGAGGGTCTAGATCTTAAGGTTGCACGTTACTTCCCACTTGCAAAAGTTCTCCATGCCTTCGATGCCGGAATATGTGCAACTGGCTATAACGGTGTGCATGAGTTACTTCCCGCCCAAGTTCCAACTGTTTTTGTTTCCAACATTCGTGGGACAGATGATCAGGAAGCACGCGCACGTTGGTGTAATGATTTTGGTTTTGCACTTCGTGCTGATCAAGCCGATCTTGCCGACATCACAGCCAAGGTTAAGATGCTGCAGGATCCAGAGGTACGCACGCGTTTATCACAAAAGTGCGCAGAGCTTCCAGACACAACTGGCGGTCAAGAGATCGCAAACATGCTGTATCAATTGGCTGTAGCTCCAAAGCCGAAGAAGTCCTCAGGAATTACTTATAGGCGCTTACTTGTGCAGGATCGCTTAAGCCGCGGCTCTCGCCATGTAATCATGTTGGGATTACGTCGTCTAGCTCTTATTTATCGATTCCTACATCCACACATCAAGGTACAAGAGATTGATCAGGCACCACCGGTATTTGGAGAGCAAACAACAGCTGCTGAACTTCACCCATTGATTAAATCCAGCACTCGATTTGAGCATTTAATTTCAGGTGCTTCATCTAGTTATCGAAAGCGTCGAGAAGAGATAGCATTTGCTGCATACGGCAAAGAAACGGTTATCACAAAGACAAAATGAACTTTCGCACCTGGATAAGAAAGACACCAGCAGGCCGCTTATTTTGGCGGATTTTTATTGGTGTGATTGGCGGTGGCGTAACTGTTTTTGGTGCAGTGCTTTTAGTTGCACCAGGTCCTGGTGTTTTAGTTTTGTTGGCCGGTCTTGGTATTTTGGCGACAGAGTTTGCCTGGGCAGGTCGAATAATGATGCATACAAAGGCCATGGCAAGCAAAGCCGCCGAACGAACAGGTATGAAGCCTTGGGTTAAGTACTTCTTGGTTGCAGGCGGAGCAGTTTTTTCAATCGTTGCAATTCTTATTTATTACTATCGCTAAAAACTGGAACGGATCTCCCAGAGATCTGGAAAAGTTGGATTGAATAGAGTGCTGGACAAATAACCAACCCCGCTTGATCCACCAGTTCCCATTTTATGTCCAATAGTTCTTTCAACCATCTTTACATGACGGTAACGCCATTCTTGTAATCCTTCATCGATGTCAACCAGGCGCTCACACACCATTGCTGACTCTGGATCTTTACGGTGAACTTCAAGCAAGACATTTTGTACCGCAGCGTTTGCACTATATGCGGCGGTCTTGTCGCGATTTAAAACATCTACTGGAATCGCATGACCACGCTTGTTGATGTATGCAAGAGCAGAATCCCAGACAGAGTTACGTGATGTGATTTCCTTAATTTGTTCTTGAATATCTAAAGGTAAGTGTCCTGCCATCTTGCTATCACGACGACCAAGCAACGCCTCCACCATTCTAAATTGTGCAGATTGAAAACCACTTGATGAGGAAAGATAAGAACGGAAGGCATTGAACTGAAGTGGTGTCATCGTTTCTAAGATATCAATTTGTGTGACACAGACTTTCAGAATTGTTCTGATGCGGCCCAAGATTGCCAATGAATAATGGGAATCTCCGGACTCCATCGCACGTTGTGCCTCTTGAAACTCATGGATTAACTGCTTGAACCACAGCTCATAAGTTTGATGAATGATGATGAATAACATCTCATCATGCTCAGGACCGGTTGATAACGGACGTTGCAGTTTTAGTAGCTCATCAACTGCTAAATATGATGTGTAGGTAAGTGCTGAATCAAAGTTCTCGCTCATGTGACTCGTGAACCGCCTTCTTTAACCTCTTTATAGCGACCAGATGCCACTAAATCACGCATTCGTGCAAAGCCATCCCAGATCTCAACATAAGAGGTTGGTAGGGGAGAGATTGCCAAACGAATTGAGTTAGGTGTGCGGTAATCCGGGATTACATTAGCCATAGTGCGCAAAGCGACACAGATCTGTGCTGCCTCCGGATGCACAAGTGAAATATGTCCACCTCGCTCCTTTGGATCGCGAGATGTATTTAACTCAATTCCCAACGGAGCTAACCACTCATCATAAAGTTCAATCATCATCTGAGTGCCAACCGCTGCTTTGTGTGCGATTGCATCAATGCCAGCCTCTTTGATCATCGAAAATGCGGTCTGTACACAACGAATTCCCATCAATGAAGGGCTTGCAATCTGGAATCCTCGAATAGTTTGTGAGCGTTCAAAGACTGGACCCATCTCAAATTGAGCATCTTGCGCAAACCAACCTTGAATTGGAACTTGTAGTTCGCTTTGCACTCGCTTGGAAACATACAACCAAGCGGGTGAACCAGGACCAGAGTTTCCGTATTTGTATGTGCAACCAACGCATAGATCAACACCATTGGCATCAAGGTTTAATTCAATCGCACCAACTGCATGGCTTGCATCCCACACAACTAATCCACCGATTGCACGCACTTGATCTGTAATTGACTTCAAATCGGTTCGCGCCCCTGAGCGGTATTGAATAACTTCAAGGGTTACTAAAGCAACATCATCATTCAAGTAAGGCGCAAGAACTTCAGTTGTAATTCGTTCGTGAATTGCCACCGAGGGATCTTCATTCTCAATAATGACAAGATTTAAATCAAACTGTTTTGCGATTCCATCCAGAATGTATCGATCAGTTGGAAAGTTGGCGGCATCGGTAATAATTGTTTTACGCCCTGGACGTGCGTGAATTGCTGCAAGACATAATTGATAAAAGTTCACCGAGGTTGTGTCGCAAACAAGAACTTGACCTGCTGCTGCACCTAACGCAGCCTCACCTAATAAATCTCCCGTTGGTTGAGCCTCATCAACCCAGTGGCTCCAACCAGTTACAACTTCTGGACCCCATTCCTTTGTCATGAAGTCGTTGATTGCGGTGATGGTTGCCTTTGGCAGACGGCCGAGGGAATTACCGTCGAGGTAACACATCTCAGGGTCACCAATCACAAATTGGGATTTAAAGTAAGCCAGAGGATCTTTTCTATCGAGCTCGAGAGCGTATTCGCGGTCGGTTACCTTCATGGAGAAAAGGTACGCTCTCCTATCGTGGCGCGCAATGTTGTAAACATCGAGGATGTCTCTAAAGCCTTTGATATCAAAGAACTTTTAAGAGGTGTCTCTCTTGGCGTCTCTGAAGGTGACCGCATCGGAATTGTTGGTCGCAACGGTTCTGGAAAAAGCACCTTGATGAAGGTAATGGCTGGAATTGAGCCACCTGATTCTGGTCGCGTCACCAAATCTAATTCAGCAAAGATTGGTTTGTTATCTCAAGTTGATCTTGCTGATCCAGAAAGTACTGTTGGCGAAGTTGTTCTAGGCGATGCAGAAAAACATGAATGGGCGAGTGATCCAAATATCCGAGAAGTCTTTACTGGATTATTTGGAAGTTTTGATGACCACATCTTTGATCGTAAATTTGGTCAACTATCAGGTGGTGAGCGTCGAAGAGTTGGATTAGCAAAGTTGTTAATCAACGAACTTGATTTGATTCTGCTAGATGAGCCAACAAACCACTTAGATGTTGAAGGCGTTGCCTGGCTTGCCACTTATTTAAATAATCGCCGTAGCCTTGCAGTTGTTGTTGTAACGCATGATCGTTGGTTTTTAGATGCAGTTACAGAAAGAACGTGGGAAGTTGTAGAGGGAAGTGTTGAAGAGTATGACGGCGGATATAGCGCCTTTGTTTTGTCTAAAGCAGAAAGATCTCGCCAAGCTGCGGTAATGGATCAACGCCGCAACATGTTAATCAAAAAGGAGCTTGCCTGGCTTCGCAGAGGAGCTCCCGCGAGAACCTCAAAACCCAAGTTTCGTATTGATGCTGCAAATGTTTTGATTGCAGATGAACCAGCACCACGCGATCAAGGCGAACTTCTAAAATTTGCTCTCAACCGACTCGGAAAAACAGTGTATGAAGCCCACCATGTGCAGATAAAACTGGGTGACAAAGAGTTGATTGATGATCTGTATTGGAATATTGGTCCCGGAGATCGCATCGGCATTGTTGGTATTAATGGTGCCGGCAAAACAACCTTAATGAGGATGTTAACGGGTGAAATCCAACCAACTTCTGGAAAGTTAGTAACGGGTGTAACTGTAAAAGCAGCCTTTCTCACTCAACACTTAGATGAGCTGGATCCAACTTGGCGTGTTCTTGAGGCGGTGGAAAAGGTTGCAAATCGCGTCGAAATCGGTGGAGGTCGCGAACTTTCAGCATCTCAACTATGTGAACGGTTAGGTTTTGATCGCGAATCGCAGTGGACTCCAGTGGGTGACCTGTCCGGCGGCGAAAAGCGTCGCTTACAACTAACACGTTTACTCATGGATAGTCCCAATGTCTTATTACTCGATGAGCCTACAAATGATTTTGATATCGAAACCCTTACCGAACTTGAGGATTTACTTGATAGCTATGGTGGAACTCTGATTGTTATCTCACACGATAGATATTTTTTGGAGCGCGTGTGCGATCGTTTTGTTGGCCTACTGGGTGACAAAAAAGTCCGGGACTTGCCTCGTGGTGTTGATGAGTACTTAGAACAACGTGCAGAAGCAATTTCAATATCTGCTGCTCCTGTAAAAGAGAAGAAATCTTCAAATGCTGCAGAGCAACGTCAGTTAAAAAAGGATTTAACCCGTCTTGAACGTCAGATGGAAAAGTGTGATTCAAGGATTTCTGAGCTAAATCTTGAACAGGAAAGCTCCGCCTTTGATGCAGATCGATTGGTGGCAATCTCTGGCGAACTGCTGGAATTGCACTCAGAAAAGGCGAAATTAGAGGAGGAATGGCTACAAGTGACCCTTTCTTTAGAGGGTTAAGTTAAAATTGAGCCATGAATCAGTTGACACATTTTATTGAAGTTATTCTCTTTCGCTCCCGCTTTCTATTAGCTCCTCTTTATTTGGGGTTAGTGGGTGCGTTACTTCTTCTGACATACCGATTCATTATCGAGTTTATTCATATTTTTGAAAAGGTTGGCGAGGCAAGTGCCCAGACCTTTACTTTGGATTTGCTGGCACTTTTGGATTTAACACTCCTAGCTAATCTAATTTTGATGGTTATCTTTGCTGGCTATGAAAACTTTGTTTCACGCATCGATGTTGCAACAGAGTCAAAGGATCGTCCACACTGGATGGGAACAATTGATTTCAGCGGCTTGAAAATCAAGTTAATTGGTTCATTAGTTGCGATCTCTGTTATCGAACTACTCAAGGATTTCATCGAGCTGTCAGGTGATGCCGAAGTCGGCGAAGGTACTGTGTGGCGAGTACTGATTCACCTAACATTTGTGATCTCAGGTGTTCTTTTTGCATTAATGGATTGGATCGCAGACAAGCGCGAGTTCCACGGCACTCATAAGTAATGCGCTTAGATTTACTAGCAGCTCTTTCGGGGGCGATGATTGCTTTGCAAGCTCGTGCAAATGGCGAGCTTTCGCACCGATTAAATAATGGCTTACAGGCAGCGCTTGTCTCCTTTGGCTCCGGCTTACTAATCATCTTTGTCATTACCCTTTTTAACTCCACCATCAAAGAAGGAATCCGGAATTTACGTACGGCGGTAACCAATAAAGAGATTGCGCGCTGGAAGTTACTTGCAGGTGCGCTGGGCGGAAGCTTTGTAGCAATTCAAACGCAGATCGTTCCTTTGATTGGTGTGGCTATTTACTCTGTCGCATCAATCGCAGGACAAACGGCGATGTCACTAGTTGTAGATCGCATCGGTTTAACAGGTGGTGGCAAAAAGTTAATCTCTCCAAGACGGGTGCTGGCAGCCTTTTTAACGGTACTAGCTGTATTGGTCTCGGTCTGGGATCGCATCGATGCCAATAATCTTTCAATGATTGCAGTGACCGCTGGCGGTATTGCAGGTGCAATTGTTGGTATCCAGCGGGCATTGAATGGCCAAATCAATGAATACTCCCACCAAAGCTTTACGACATCATTACTGAATTTTATAACTGGCACTTCTTTCCTACTTGTTTTGATAGTTGTCGGATTAATTCTTGGCAGAAATGAACTCTCACCACTACCAAGTGGTCCGTGGTGGATTTACACCGGAGGTGTAATCGGAGTGATTTATATTGCATTTACTTCAACGATCGTCCAACATCTCGGTGTTTTAACATTTACCTTGTTTAGTGTCGGCGGACAACTTGTGGGATCTTTGATTATCGATCTTGTCTCACCAACAGATGGAGTAAGCGTAAGTGCTTACTTGGTAACTGGAATTGTTATGACTTACGCGGGTGTTATCGCCGGTGGCGTAGGTAGCTCACGAGTGAAGAAACCACAGAGGCTGTAATAAAGAAAGCTGCAATCCCGTAAGAGGATGTTTTTACCCATGGCAAAGTTGCTGCATAGTAACCAGCAAGAGTAATTCCAACTCCCCAGAGCAAGGCACCTAAGGCGTTGGCTGATAAGAATTTGTAGTAGTTCATCATTGAAGCACCAGCAATCGGTGGCACAAAGGTTCTGATCCATGGGAAAAAGCGAGCTGCAACTACCGCCCACCAACCGGTTTGGTCGTAAAAGCGTTCCGAACGCTCAATCATCTTTTGAATTCGTGGCCCGTCGTGTTTTTCAAGGTATGGCCGGCCAATCACTCGCCCTAAAACAAATCCGACTTGATCTCCAAAGAAGGCTGCCAAGAAAATAACCGTGACAAGAATGAGGATATTCACCTCACCATGTGCGGCTGCAACTAAACCTGCGCTAAAGAGAATTGAGTCTCCGGGAAGGAAAAAACCAAGCAATACGCCGGTTTCAACAAAGACGATAGCCCCGATTAATACATACAAAATAAAGGGGGAGATTGATGCAAACTGCTCATCAAAGGATGCCGCTAATTC
>JBEANK010000038.1:0-7682 GCA_041165485.1 Actinomycetota bacterium
GGATCAAAGGATCCTGGGCATACCGCGCGCTTCATGGCGTAAACGCTAGCAAGATGGAGCCAAGTAATCCATTCTTACGGCTGGTAATTAGCGTAATAAATGGTCGCCTGGCCATAATTTCGCTCACGAGCCGGTGCAAAGGCATCAGGCCAAATGAATTGAGCCCCTCGTGCAGTGCGTTCAACTGCAATAAAGGCATCACTACTCAAAAACTCTCCATCATGTAATGCGGACAAAACATCTTCAACGGCTTGATTGCTGAAATCATATGGAGGATCTATATAAACAAGGTGGTACTTTGTTTTTGGAAGATCTTTTAAGAATCGCTCTGCACTCATTCCAAATAGTTGCATCTTTCCGCTTGGGTTAGATTTTTTGACTAATTCGTAATTTGATTCAATAGTTCTTTGCGCTTCATCATCTCTTTCAACAACGTGGACCAAGGTTGCACCACGAGAAAGAGACTCCAAGGCAATTGCCCCTGATCCTCCGAAGAGATCTAAAATGTGTAAACCTTCAAAACTTCCAAACTCAGAGGTCAAGGAAGAGAATAAGCCTTCTCGTGCTCGATCGGAGGTCGGACGGGTTGCGCCTGCAACGGTTCCTAAGGTTCGACCTCGTGCAACACCCGCAATAATTCTCAATGTACTAACCCTTATCCAAATAATCGACCGCTTGGTCTCGCTGAAGTTGAGCAAGCTCTTTCCTAAGCGCAGGATAGTCTCTTAACTCATTATCTTTAGCGATTAATTGCTCTGCATCATCACGGGCTTTTTCAATCAATGATTCATCCCTCAAAACACGCAATAAGCGAAGATGGGATTGAGTTCCTGATTGATTCCTACCTAATACATCTCCCTCACGTCTTTGCTCCAGGTCAATTCGTGAGAGTTCAAAGCCATCCAGAGTTCCGGCAACGGCGTTTAGTCTTTCGCGTGCAGGCGTTAACTCTTCGCACTGTGAGACCAAGAGACACAGTCCTGGTGATGTTCCTCGACCAACGCGACCTCTTAACTGGTGCAATTGAGAAACACCAAACCTGTCGGCATCCATAATCACCATAATGGTTGCGTTGGGCACATCGACTCCAACTTCAATCACAGTTGTTGAAACCAGCACATCAATCTGGCCGAGTGAAAAGGCGTGCATCGTCGCCTCTTTCTCCTCTGCCGGAAGACGGCCGTGCAACACCGCTATTTTGAGCCCTTGTAGCGGTCCTGAATGCAGCATTGGCGCTAGTTCTTCAACTGAAAAAATCTCATCTGATTCTTCACCAAAGAGAAAATCTAAATCCGCATCAGCTCCTGCATCGGGATCGGCCGAGATGCGCGGGGCAACAATGTAGGCCTGATGGCCTTGCGAAACCTCTTCACGAATTCTGGCCCATGCACGATCCAAGTAATTTGGCTTCTCTTTTACAGGAACTACATGGGTAATGATTGGTTGCCGACCCAACGGAAGTTCGCGAAGGGTTGAAACATCTAAATCACCAAACACCGTCATGGCAACTGTACGAGGAATCGGAGTTGCAGTCATTACTAGTAGGTGAGGAGGAAGCACCGCTTTCTCTTTCAAAGCATCTCGTTGTTCAACACCAAATCTATGTTGCTCATCTACAACTATTAAACCAAGATCTTCGAATACAACTGATTCGCCCAAAAGCGCATGAGTTCCGATAACAATGCCCGCACTTCCATCAGCAGCTTTTGCAAGGGCTTCTCTGCGTGCTTGCGCCGATTGCGATCCTGTAATCAATGTGATTTGCGTGCCTTTATCAGAACCGCCCAACATTCCACCTTGTGCCAAAGTTCCCAGTTGGCGTTGGATGGTGCGCAGATGCTGAGCAGCAAGTACTTCAGTTGGAGCAAGCAGGGCGGCCTGTCCCCCGCTATCAACAACAGCCAACATTGCGCGTAAGGCAACGATTGTCTTTCCAGAACCAACCTCACCTTGAAGTAAACGATGCATCGGATGCGGTTGGGCTAAATCAATCTCAATCTCTTTGCACACCGCAACCTGTCCTGCTGTTAATTCAAATGGGAGTGATTTATCAAAGGTGTCCAGAAGACCACCTGCCACCCTTTTTCTTGAAGTTGAGTTGAGTTTCTTTAACTCATTTCGGCGCATCACCAATAAGGATTGAAGTAGAAACGCCTCGTCGAAAGTTAATCGTTCACGTGCAGTCTCTGCATGGTCTAAATCAGCAGGTTGGTGGAGTTGCACTAGCGCTTGATGCAGCGTTGGGTAGTTGTGTTTTTCACGAATGATTTCGGGCAGGAAGTCATCGATCTGATCTAATGCACCTATTGCCAGTTGTGCACATTGAGAGATCTTCCAAGATGGAAGTTTGGATGAGGCTGGATACACCGGTAGAAATTTGCCAGCAAAGCCTTCAACAGCAGAATCAACATCGGAGCCGTCTGGAATTAATTCATAATCAGGATGTGCCAACTGCTTCTTGTTATTAAAAACACCGATTTTTCCAGCAAACAAACCTTGTCGCCCAACCTTTAAATCTTTTTCCCGCCATGCTTGATTGAAAAAGGTGAGGGATAACTTGTCGGTTCCATCAGTTACAACTACTTCAAGGATGCTTCCCTTGCGACCTCGCAAGGGTCGATTTGTTGTGGAGTAGATCTGCGCCAAAATAGTGGTCTCATCACCTTCACGTAGTTCAGAGATATCTGAAAGCTCGCCACGCACCATGTACCTACGTGGGTAGTGCCGCATGAGATCGCCTACGGTTGAGATGTGGAAGACTGAGTTGAGAACCTTGGCGGTGCGATCACCCACAACTACAGAAATCTTGCTCTCCAATGTGGCCACGTGGGCATTCTCCCTCGCATCACCGTTATTTGGGTCTACCTACGCATGAGAGTTGCTCCGCCATGCTCAAATTGGCATCCATAGCCGCCTTCACGCTACCCTTACGCCCTGTTCCCATCGGAACTAGTCGAATTTAAAAGGAGTACCGCTGTGGCATCAACATGCGATATCTGTGGCAAGGGGCCCAGCTTCGGAAACAATGTTTCTCACTCACAGGTGAAGACACGTCGTCGTTGGAATCCAAATATCCAGCGCGTCCGCACCCTCGTAGGTGGAACTGCAAAGCGTCAAAATGTTTGCACCTCATGCCTCAAGGCTGGAAAAGTTACTCGTTAATTTCTAAACAACTTAATTGAAATGGCGCCAGGTTTCTGGCGCTTTTTTCATTTCTGCGCCAACCACGCCTGATCCTGCCTGAATTGAGCCGATACGAAATCCCTCTAACTCTTGGCCAGTTGCTAGGAATACATGATCTTCGCCGCCAGCCAGAATCCATTGCCACACATCTATGCCTTGCGAATCGGCAAGTTCACTTAAAGTTCCAAACTCAGGATGCTTACTAATCAAATCCTTTTCAATACTCAACTGAACCTGTGATGCGTTAGCGATTTGCTCAGCCTGAATCACAAGGGCATCGCTGATATCGCAGAGCGATGTGGCTTTGCCATTTGCAAACTGAACCGCTGCTGAGTAATCAACGGTTGGTGCACAAAACTCAGACACAGCGTGAAGAGCTAGGTCTGTTTCTAGATCCTTTTCAATAATTGCTAAGCCTGCTGCAGACCAACCAGGTAGTGAAGAGATGTAAATAGAATCTCCGGCTTGCGCACCCGAACGTTTAATTGCGGTATCGATCTGGCCGATTGCAGCTATTGAAATAACTTTGAATGGACCTTGTGCGAGATCCCCTCCGACAACATAAGCACCACAACTACTTGCCTCGTGTGCAATGCCCTCGGCGAGATCTTCAATCCATTCCATAGATTCAGATCCGGTGAGAGTTACTGCCACAACTAAGAATTTCGGCGAGCCACCCATGGCATAGATGTCGGCTAGGTTTGCTGCGGTAATCTTTCGGCCAATATCAAAGGCGCTGCTCCATTGTGTAGAAAAGTGTGTTCCTTCTACAGCGATATCGGTAGTGATTGCGGTTCGCTCAGATGTTTTTACAACTGCTGCATCATCCCCGATGCCAATTTCGACTCCGCGCTGCGAGGCGCCAAAGATGCGTGCCAGTGCGGCAATTACCCCTGCCTCATCGAAGTTCATACCGCTTAGCCTAATCGACTACCTCGTTAGGGCTCATCTGCGGTAGCGTTTGCCATCGACCAGAAAGGACATCTCATGTCAGTACAGGCTTTTATCTTGATTCAAACAGAAGTTGGTAAGGCAACTGGAGTTGCTGATGCCGTGGCAAAGATTCCTGGCGTTACATTGTCTGAAGGTGTTACTGGTCCTTACGATGTCATCATGCGTGCTGAAGCATCGAGCATGGAAGAGTTTGGTCGCCTAGTTCTCTCAAAGGTTCAAGCGGTACCTGGAATTACACGTACCCTGACCTGCCCAGTAACACACCTGAGCTAAACTCTTTAAACCGCCTTATTAATTGCAGAGTCGATAAGAGCGGTAATCAAATCTGAGTAGGTAACACCCGTTGCCTGCCATAACTTGGGGTAGACGCTGGTGCCGGTAAATCCCGGCAAGGTGTTGATCTCGTTAATAATTATTTGATTCTCATTTGTATAGAAGAAGTCACAGCGCGCCAGCCCAGCACAGCCGATCGCATCAAAGGCTTGCATCGCTGCAATTTGAATTGCTTGCGCATCTTCCTCAGGAATATCAGCGGGAATCTTTACAGTTGTTGCATCATCTAAGTACTTAGCCTCGAAATCATAAAACTCAAATTGAGGGTTAACAACAATTTCTCCGACAACGGACGCGTAACTTGTTCCATCTCGTTCTAGAACTGCACACTCTATCTCTCGTCCATTGATGGCGGTTTCTATCAAAACCTTTGAGTCATACAAGAAAGCATCATTAATGGCCGCTGACAAATTGTTAGGTGATTTAACCTTGTGCGTGCCACGGCTAGATCCACCACTTGATGGCTTGACAAACACTGGGTAAGAAAGTGAGTTGGCATCGGGATGCGGATCTGACTTGTGCAGAACAATTCCGGGTGCAACTGATAATCCCGCTGCAGAGAAAAGCTCTTTTGCTAGCGCTTTATCCATCGCATCGGCTGAAGCCTTTACTCCGCTACCTACATAGGGAATGTGGGCATCCTCTAGTAACTGTTGAATCTTTCCATCCTCACCAAACTCTCCATGAAGTATCGAGAAGATGCAATCAATCTTTAGGAAGGAACCACCAATTTCTAAACCGCCTTGTGCAAGCTCAACCCTTGTTCCATTCTCTTCAATCGTTGGCATGACCTTGTCTTTAATTGCCAACGGATAGTTTTCTTCTAGTGCAACCCACTTGCCAGCTTTGGTTATTCCAATCAAAATCGGCGTAAAGCGCTTTTTATCTAAGCCCTTTAAGACTCCCCCACCCGATACGCATGAAACCTCATGTTCACTGCTTGGGCCTCCACAAATAATCGCAACTGTTAACTTGCTCATCGAATGAAGTTCTCTGCTTTAGTTGTGATCTCCATCAAGCGATCTAAAGCCTGTTCAGGAGTAAGCAAGCCTGAAACAACATCTGCCACCGCCTCAATAACTGGAACTTCGATTCCAACGCGATGCGCAATTTCCAGTACCGCACTTGATGAGGCAACACCTTCAACAGTTTTTGCCACCTGAGTTTTAGCTACCTCCATGGAACCGCTCTTACCCAAAACTTCACCAAAGGTACGGTTTCGAGAAAGGGCTGACCCACAACTAGCAACAAGATCTCCCATTCCAGCAAGGCCTGCTGCACTGAGTGGATCTGCATTGTGTGCTGCACATAAACGGGCTACTTCATTAAGTCCCCGGGTAATCAGCATCGCTTGGGTGTTTTCGCCATAACCCATTCCAATAGAGATACCTACAGCCAATGCGATGACACTTTTAATCGCACCTGCAAGTTCGCACCCCAATACATCGACTGATGTGTATACGCGGTAATACGGTGTTGTAAAGAGTTGTTGAACCTTTTCCGCGATTCCAACAGTTGCAGCCGCTGCAACCGCACCCGCTGGTTCTCGCAAAATCAACTCATTTGCAAGGTTTGGCCCAGTAATTATGGCGATATTTTCAGTCTCCATGACCTCAGAGATAATCTCCGTCATACGAGACATTGTGCTTACCTCAATGCCTTTGAGGGTGCTTATGTATAAGGCATTGGGCTGAACCATCGATTTCCAGGCATTCAAATTTTCACGAAGCGTCTGTGCAGGTACGGCGAGCACATAAATGTTGGAGTATTCAAAAGCTTCACGTAGATCAGTGGTTGCTTTTAAGCCAACCGGCAAAATGTTCTCATCCAAATACTTGGAGTTTGTGTGCTTATTATTAACTTCATCAACAAGTTCTTGGCTTCTACCCCACATCAATACATGGTTTCCAGCATCGCACAGTACTTGTGCCATTGTCGTGCCCCATTGACCTGCGCCCAAGACTACAACTTTGCTCACTTCTTCTTGGCCTTCTTAAAATTACCGGTACGAGGAAGGGGCGAATTATGGGGATCAAAGATTTCGACTGGACGTTTTTCGTTTCGAAGCTGTTCAAGGAGATTTGTGAGTTCACGCATCACAAATGCAGTTGCCTCTCGAAGTGCATCTGGATCATTCTCTTTTCCATACCACGGTGAAAGATCCAGCGGATCGCCGACAAGTATCTGAATTGGTGTGCGAGGAAAAACTTTCAACTTCTTTTCATACGTTGGCATAACAACTTGTGAGCCCCATTGCGCAATAGGAACAATTGGCGTGTGGGTTGCGATCGCTAATCGGGCTAGACCTGTTTTTGCGACCATCGGCCACCCACCAGGATCGCGGGTTAGTGTGCCTTCAGGGTAAACACCAACACAGTGCCCGACCTCTAACAATCTCACCGCGTGATCTAACGCCTTGGATGCATCCTTACTTTCCCGAGCAACTGGAACCATACCAGCGGCCAGAATTATCTTTCCAATTACAGGAACCTTAAATACGCCTTCTTTTCCGATATATCGAGGTGCTCTGCCGTTGCGGAAAAGAAAGTGAGTAAGGAAGAGCACATCCAAATAAGAAACATGGTTGCTAGCAACAATAATTTTGCCGGTCTTAGGCAATTTATCACCACCGCGCCAAACTTTTTTTCCCACAAGATTCATCAGTGGAATCATCACTTTGGTACCAATTTTGAAGGCGAGATTTGTCCCAAGCGGTTTTCCTGTTGGAGGAGCGTATGAAACCTTGTACTCCGTCATGGTTTAAATACTAGTCCTGGAGATGCAAAAACGGGGCCAGCGTTAGCCGACCCCGTCTTGAGAGTAAAAAGAATTACTTCTTCTTCGCCTTCTTTACAACCTTCTTTGCTGCTGGCTTCTTCTTAGCAGGTGACTTTTTAGCCGCCTTCTTTGGAGCAGCCTTCTTAGCTGTCTTCTTTGCAGCCTTCTTTGGAGCAGCCTTCTTAGCTGCTGGCTTAGCAACAACCTTTGGCTCTGGCTTTGGAGCTGGAGCAAGCTTGCGATCTCCTGAGATAACTTCCTTGAGTGCCTTTGCAGGTAGGAAGCGAGCCTTCTTTGATGCCTTGATCTTGATTGTCTCGCCGGTGAATGGGTTACGTCCCATGCGTGCCTTGCGGTCAACCTTCTTGAACTTACCGAAATCGTTGATCATGACATCTTCGCCCTTTGAAAGGTTGCGAACAATTGTGTCAAAA
>JBEANK010000039.1:0-8717 GCA_041165485.1 Actinomycetota bacterium
TATGGATGAAGTTATCTTCGAAGAGTTCAAGGGAACTGGAAACATGGAGCTCATCCTTGATCGCAAGATGGCTGACAAGCGCATCTTCCCTGCGGTTAATGTTGTTGCTTCAGGTACACGTAAGGAAGAGATCCTTATGGGTTCAGAAGAGCTCAACATCGTCTGGAAGCTACGTCGCGTATTACACGCACTAGAGCCACAGGCTGCTTTGGAACTGCTGCTGGAGAAGATGAAGGGCACAAAGTCCAACGTCGAGTTCTTGATGCAGATTCAGAAGACTACTGCGGGTCCAGACGACTCAAAGTAAGCGTAAATTTCTCAATTGTGGGCTTATCGCCTACCCTTGAGTTCTGTTAACCACCCGTTTGGTTCACCTGATACCTATTAATAGGAGCAGGACCCAAACACGAAAAAAGGAATAACCATGAAGCCAGAGATCCACCCAGAGTACAAAGAGACCCAAGTAACGTGTGGTTGCGGTGAGAAGTTTGTAACTCGCTCAACAGTTGCTAGCGGATCGATCTACGTTGAAGTTTGCTCTGTATGCCACCCGTTCTACACAGGTAAGCAGCGCATCCTTGATACTGGTGGTCGCGTGGCTAAGTTTGAAGAGCGCTTCGGTAAGAAGAACTAGCTTTCTAAAGAAACCGCATCGCATCCCTTGTCGGGTTGCGGTCGCGGTTTTTTTATTTCCCAAGGTTTAATTCACTTCTGAAAACGAGATAGAAAGGAGCAGTCCGATGAGCAATGATCGCTTTGCATCAGCACATGAAATGGTGCGTGAGTATGCAGAATTAGAAAAGCAGATGGCTGATCCGACTATTCATGAGGATCAAGCAAATGCTCGCAAACTGGGACGACGCTATGCGCAGTTGGGTCCAGTTGTTGCAGGTTTCAAAGCCTGGAAATCATCTGAGGATGATCTGTTAGCCGCTGCTGAATTAGCAGATGTCGATCCTGAATTCGCGGCAGAGATTCCAGCGCTAGAAGCTGCGCGTGATGCCGCTGCAGAGCGCTTAGAAGAGTTGTTGTTGCCACGTGATCCCAATGATGATCGCGATGTTATTTTGGAGGTTAAAGCCGGCGCTGGTGGAGATGAATCAGCGCTATTTGCCGGTGATCTATTGCGTATGTACATGCGCTATGCGGAAAAGCACAATTGGAAAGTTGAAATCATCGATGCCACCGAAAGTGAAATGGGTGGATACAAAGATATTTCTGTTGCAGTGAAATCAAAGGGCACAGCCGCACCTGGAGAGTCACCATACGCACGTCTGAAGTTTGAAGGTGGCGTGCACCGTGTGCAACGTGTGCCAGAGACTGAAAGCCAGGGACGTATTCACACATCTGCCGCTGGTGTTTTGATCCTTCCAGAGGCAGAAGAAATTGATGTTGAGCTCAATATGAATGATGTGCGCGTGGATGTGTACCGCTCATCAGGTCCTGGTGGACAGTCAGTCAATACAACTGATTCTGCAGTTCGTTTAACTCACGTGCCAACTGGAATCGTTGTTTCATGTCAGAATGAGAAGAGCCAGTTACAAAACAAGGAATCTGCACTTCGTATTTTGCGTGCACGATTGCTAGCCGATGCTCAGGAAAAGGCAGAGGCTGCAGCATCAGCAGAACGTAAGAGTCAGGTCCGTACAGTTGATCGTTCTGAACGTATTCGAACCTACAACTTTCCAGAAAACCGCATTAGTGATCACCGTGTGAATTACAAGGCCAATAATTTGGATGCGGTGCTTAATGGCGATTTGGATGACATGATTCAAACTCTGCTAGATGCTGACAAAGCGGCGCGTTTAGCCAACGCTAATTAACAACTTGGCCGAATAGATGAATACCAAAGAGATTTTACGCGCTGCTAAATCGCAGCTAGCTGAATCTGGTATCTCTGAAGTTGATGCAGAGCATCTATTGGCACATGTCCTTGGTTTGTCTCGTATGGATCTACACAACCCAGTTTTGCTCGAATCAACCTTGCTCGGCATCGAAGATAAAGATGTATTGGAAGAGCAGTTTTACGATCTATTGGATCGGCGCCTTAACTTTGAACCATTGCAATATTTAACAGGTGTAGCTGGATTTAGATATTTAAATATTGAAGTCGGTCCTGGTGTTTTGGTGCCACGTCCTGAATCAGAGTTACTTGTTGAAGCGGTTTTGCAGCACATTGAAAACCTGCCAGCTCCAGTTAGCGTTATCGATTTAGGTGCAGGTTCAGGTGCACTGTCACTAGCGATTGCAACAGAGGCACCAACTTCTCGCGTGATCGCAGTAGAGAAAAGTCCCGAAGCCTTATTCTGGCTCAAGAAAAATGTCTCAGTAATTGCAGAAAATGTACGTGTTGTTGAAGGCGATGTCGTTGATGTTCTACCTGGAATTAAGTGCGATGTTGTAATTGCAAACCCTCCTTATGTGCCTGATTCACAGGAGCTACCTCGAGATGTTGCAGCTTTTGAACCTCACATCGCCTTGTTCGGTGGACCAACTGGAATGGAGATTCCACAACAGTTCATCACAGCCGCGGCTCGTCTCTTAAAGCCCGGAGGAGTATTGGTTATTGAACACACTGAAGAACAAGGCGCAGCAATTGCAACCGCGCTGTCAGTAGATTTTTCAGAGGTTGCCCTGCATGATGACCTAGTAGGACGACCACGTTGGACAAGTGCGGTGAGGAGGTAGCTATGGCAAAGGATATTGATCTTAAAAAGGGCGAACTTTCTCGTCATGTTAACAAGGCTGCTAAAGCAATCGCCGATGGTTTCATCATTGTTATTCCGATGGAGCATAGCTATGCATTTGCTTGTGATGCCTTTAGACAGGATGCAGTGCGAGCAATGCATGTTTTGCGTGGAGACCCACTATTTACCGCCGCACAAGTAATTGTTGGAAGTGTCAAAACTACCGAAGGAATTATTCGCGAAGTAACTCCTGAGATAAAAGGCTTGATGAAAAAGTTTTGGCCCGGGATGGTTTCCTTAAACCTTCGACCACAACTTGGTCTTAGCTGGGATCTTGGAGATAACAATCAACTCGATCGAGTAAGTGTTCGACTTCCGAAAGCAAAGTTTGCAAAGGCTTTAGTTTCACAAACAGGACCACTTGCGATTGCTAGTGCGGCTCGAAAGTCGATGCCAGCCCCACAATCATTGAGCGATGTCTTGGTTTTAGATTCAGATGTTGCCCTGAAGTTTGATAATGGAAAGCTGCGCAAGGGTTCGATCTCGACTGTGATTGAGGCTGATGAAACCGGTGTGCGGGTACTGCGTATTGGAGCGGTCTCACTAGCTGAAATTCAGGCAATCGTTCCTGGCGCTACGAGCGCGTAAGCCCTTCGCCCTATAGGGTTTAGGCATGTCCGAAACCTTTTATGGCCCAGATTTCAACCTTTTAACCTCGCAGGATCCTGAGATCGCAGCGGTTCTTTTATCTGAACTCAAGCGTCAGCAGACCAACCTGCAGTTAATCGCCTCAGAAAACTTCACATCACCTGCAGTTCTGGCCGCACTTGGCTCGACCCTTTCAAATAAGTACGCCGAGGGATATCCAGGAAAGCGTTACTACGGTGGTTGCGAAGAGGTAGATAAGGCTGAATACCTAGCAATTGATCGCGCAAAATCTCTATTTGGTGCAGAGCATGCAAATGTTCAGCCGCACTCTGGTGCTTCGGCAAATGTTGCGGTGTATCAAGCTTTTACAAAGCCGGGCGACACCGTTCTTGCAATGGACTTGGCACATGGTGGTCACTTAACGCATGGATCTCCAGTCAACTTTTCTGGAAAGTGGTTCACCATTGAGTCATACGGTGTTCGCCAAGATAACGAATTAATTGATTACGACCAGTTGCGCGAGCAAGCGATTCGTACAAAGCCAAAGATGATTTGTTCAGGAGCAACCGCGTATCCATCACTAGTTGATTTTGCAAAGATTCGCGAAATCTGCGACGAGGTCGGTGCGATCATGTGGGTGGATGCAGCGCACTTCATTGGCCTAGTTGCAGGTAAAGCAATCCCATCACCAGTTCCATATGCAGATGTAGTCTCCTTTACAACGCATAAGGTTTTGCGAGGGCCACGTGGTGGAATGATTTTGGCAAAGGCACAGCACGCCGCAGCCATTGATAAAGCGGTATTCCCTGGAATGCAGGGCGGACCAATTATGTCTGCCGTTGCAGGTAAGGCGATTGCTTTGGCTGAGTGCGCAACCCCTGCGTATCAAAAGTACGCCAAAGATGTAATTGTTAACGCAAAGGCACTTGCTGCAGCATTAGAAGCAGAGGGCATGCGAGCAGTATCTGGTGGCACTGAGACACACCTAGCGCTGATGGATATTCGTAGCACTGGCATTACAGGCAAGGTTGCTGATGAACGTTGCGGAGCAGCAGGAATTGTTATGAATAAGAACTCAATTCCTTACGATCCAGAAAAGCCTGGCATCACAAGCGGTATTCGCGTTGGTTCACCTGCGACAACAACTCAGGGCATGGGTGTTGAAGAGATGAAGCAGATTGCAACTTTGATTTCGCGAGCAATCAAAACTGATGATGCATCGGCACATGCTGCGATTAAATCTGAAGTTCATGCTTTAACCGCTCGTTTTCCTATTTACCAGGGGTAAACCACTTCGATGCGCGAGTACATGATCACGCTGCTGATTTCAGCGGCTCTGTGTTACCTCATTACTCCGCTAGTTCGCACCCAAGCGATTCGATTTGGTGCAGTTGCTGCAATCCGTGATCGAGACATTCACAGCGTTCCCACTGCACGTTGGGGTGGTGTTGCAATGTGGGCCTCAATGGCTCTTACCTTTGCAATAGTTAATCATTTGCCATTGGTTGGAAAATCTTTTGGCCATGAAGCTCAAGGAATCTTCTTAGCTTCAACAGCGATAGTTCTATTGGGAATGGCCGATGATCGTTTCCAATTAGATGCTTTAACAAAACTAGCGGGCCAAGTTTTTGTAGCAGGAATTTTACTTATCTACGGTATCCAGATTTTGTGGCTACCCATTAACGGTGTAATCACCTTGCCGCCAAGTATTGGTCAATTATTAACAGTATTGATTGTTTTAGTTGTAATTAATGCAGTTAATTTCATCGATGGTATGGATGGATTGGCAGCGGGAATCGTTGCGATTTCAGGTGTTGCATTCTTTGCTTTTGCTTACTTGTTAGCCGTTGATTACGGCTTTAGTCGTGCAGGTGCCCCATCACTCACAACCGCGGTATTAGTGGGTGTTTGCCTAGGTTTCTTGCCCCATAACATCAACCCGGCAAAGATTTTCATGGGCGATAGCGGATCAATGTTATTGGGCTTACTTCTTTCAGCAGCCGCGATCACATTGACCGGCCAAGTAGACCCCAACGCAATTTCTGCTGAATCACTTGGACCTACCTTGCTTCCGCTATTACTTCCATTCGCAGTTCTTGCGATTCCATTTTTAGATTTGCTGTTGGCTGTTGGTCGACGAGTTAAAGCAGGTCGTTCTCCATTTGCACCTGATAATCAACATCTTCATCATCGTTTGCTCAGCGCAGGTAACTCAACAAATAAGACCGCGGTAATTTTGTATCTGTGGACCGCAACGGTTGCATTTCCGGTAACAGTCTTAGCCTTTGCGCCATGGTGGGTTGCCTTAATTACCGTAATAGTCTTGATTGGAATTAGCGTGGCAGTCATGAAGAGCAAGAACAAGGTTGTGGCATGACGGAAAAAAGTAATGAATCTCAGCTGCTACGTGGAGCTTTTTTTCCGACACTCATCGTTGGGTTGGTGGCGATCGTTATCTCTGCATTTGTTCAGGGCTTAAGTGGTTTTTGGGGAGCTCTGCTTGCGCAGTTTGTTGTAGTGATCTTCTTTGTTATTCATATCGCCGTTTCTAGAATGACTCGGAACTTAGATCCCATTTCTACTATGGCGATGGCGCTCTTTTCCTATTTTGCTAAGTTGTTTGGTTTGGGTTTACTTCTGTGGGCGATCGCCAAATTCACAGAGCGAGAAACCATCAACCGCACAGCTTTTGGTATCACCGCAGTAGCGCTCACCATCGCGTGGCTGTGGGGCGAAATTGCCAGTTATATGAAACTTCGCCTACATTTGCCCCTTCCTGAGTCCAACAAGCAGCAGTAGATTTACCACCCCTAGGCAAGGAGTCCCCATGGCCAACCGTGAAGAGAATGCAATGTGGTCCATCTTCGGATACCTCCTATCTGGGTTGATCTTCTGGGGAGGCGTCGGAGTTGCCCTGGATAAGTGGCTCAATACCGGGTACTTCACTTTGACCGGCCTGCTTGTAGGAATCAGCGGGGCGATCTATCTGATTTGGCTCCGATTCGGCCGCGAATAACCTCCTCACCCACGCTCAACATCACAGCCGATGGGCTCATTTCGATTTCTCATAAATAACCCCTCTCCCATAGAGTTGCCCCGTCTTCCCGCCCTATCAATTTTGAGGAGTATGCGTGCGCGTTCAATTGCGTTCTGCCACCGAGGGTGAGGGTTTCGTCCCACCTAGCAGCAACGACTTCGAACTTCCTCCAATTTTCGGCGACAACCCATACACAACTAAGCCAATTTTTCTGGTTTTGTTTTCAGTTATTTTAATTTCAACCTTTTTCATTTTATCTTCACGTAAGGCATCGATCATTCCTAGCAAGTTCCAATTTGCTGGTGAGTCCGTCTACTCATTTGTGCGCGAGAATCTAGCTAAAGAGGTCATTGGGCATGACTTCTTGCGCTTTGTTCCTTATCTGTTCTCGCTCTTCACATTTATTCTTGTCAACAATATTTTTGGAATTATTCCATTTATTCAATTCCCAACGATGTCGCGAGTGTCATTCCCGTACATCTTGGCAATCTCTACATATCTGGTATTCCACTACGTTGGAGTTCGAAAGCAAGGCGCATTTAAGTACTTCAAGGAAATCATGTTTATGCCTGGCGTTCCTAAGGCTGCATACATCTTGATTACTCCACTTGAAATTCTTACCTTCTTTGTAGTTCGCCCACTAACGCTTTCACTTCGTCTCTTTGCAAATATGTTTGCGGGCCACTTGTTGTTGCTCGTGTTTATCTTGGGTGGAGAACATCTACTTCAAGGTGTTATTGGTTTGAAGTTGATCAGCCCATTTGCCTTCGCAATTGGCATTGTGCTGACCTTCTTTGAATTCATGGTCCAATGCTTGCAGGCGTACATCTTTACTCTGCTCGCAGCTCTATACATCGCCGGCGCCCTTGCCGACGAGCACTAATAGGAAAGGCACACTCAACCTGGTTGGTTTCGGCCTCGCAGCAATTGGTCCCGGTGTAGCAACTGGACTTATCTTCGCCGCATACATCAACGGCGTTGCACGTCAGCCTGAAGCACGTAGCGTTCTACAGCCAATCGCGTTCCTTGGATTCGCGCTTGCTGAAGCTCTCGCACTCTTTGGTCTCGTTCTAGCATTCGTTCTCTAATTCGTTATTTTTAAGCAAAATTAAGGACAACTGATGCAATTTGTTAACTTAGCAGCGGGAGAGAAGTTGAATCCGCTCGTACCTCACACAGCTGAGCTTGTGGTCGGTGCGATCGCCTTCACCCTTCTTTTCTTAACGCTTCGCAAGTTTGTAGTTCCAATGTTTGAGAAGGCTTTTGAAGCTCGAACCCATGCAATTCAAGGTGGAATCGAGCGTGCTGAAAAGGCACAGGCAGAAGCACAACGCGCATTGGCTCAATACACGGAGCAGCTATCAAAGGCACAATCAGAGGCACAGACACTTCGTGAAGAAGCTCGTGTTCAAGGTGCAGCAATCATTGAAGATCTTCGTGCCAAGGCGCAAGAAGAAGCAGCTCGCATAACAGCAACTGCTCATGCTTCAATCGAAGCAGAACGTCAACAAGCGGTTACATCACTTCGCAATGAAGTTGGTGCACTTGCAGTTGAACTTGCTTCAAAGATTGTTGGAGAAGCTTTGGATGATCAAGCTCGTCAATCACGAATCGTTGATCGCTTTCTTGAAGATCTAGAAAAATCTAAGTAGAGAATAGGTAAAGGAATAATGAGAGCTCACTTCGGAGGCAGCAGCCGTAAGTCACTTGTGGCTTCACGTGCATCACTTGATGCTGCCGTCAAAGGCGCAGATGCAAACGGCGCATCTGCTCTGAGCTCTGAGCTTTTCTTTGTTGCAGATGTTCTCAGCACAAACATTGCTGTACGTCGCGCACTTACCGATCCATCTCGCGATGGAAAGGCGAAGGCAGCATTTATCTCTGAAATATTTACCAAGAAGATTGGCGCGGTTGCACTTGGTTTAGTTACCGAGTTATCAAGCCTGCGCTGGTCGGCACCAAAGGATCTTGTACTGGTTCTAGAACAGCTAGCAATCGAGGCGGAAGCATCAGCTGCCAATATTGCGGGCGAGTTAGACCGGGTAGAAGATGAGATTTTCACAGCTGCAGCTGCCTTTGCTAGCTCGCTAGCTCTACAGAGCTACGTAAAGCGCTGACATCAGATGCTACGAATGCCAAGGCGACCTTAGTTGCTGACATTCTCAAGGGCGCATCTGGTTCAACTGTAAAGCTAGTTTCACAGATGGTAAATGCATGGAGAGGGCGCAGCATTGAGTCAGCATTTGCTGATTATCAAGCAGCGCTAGCAGCACGTCGTAACCGAGTTATTGCTCTGGTTCGTGTTGCCGCCCCATTAAGCCAAGCACAGCAAGATCGTCTAGCTG
>JBEANK010000040.1:0-7247 GCA_041165485.1 Actinomycetota bacterium
TACTTTTCTTGGACCGCATCTGGAGTCATTCGCGCAAGATCACTAACACCACGCTTTGGATACAGCACAGTTGTCTTGTCATTAACTAACTGGAATGAATCACGATCGCCAGTACAGATAAGAACCTCTGCGCCTTCTCGCTCTGCCTGCTTTGCGATCGTTGCAATGATGTCATCAGCCTCATAGCCCTCAACCTCAAAAGTTGAGATTCCAAATGCGGTAACTAACTCATATAAATATGACATCTGAGAACGAAACTCGTCGGGGGTTTTTGCTCGATTAGCTTTGTATTCAGGGAATATTTCCGATCTAAAGGTCTTTCGTGACACATCAAATGCCACAGCGACGTGGGTAGGTTTCTCGCTGCTGAGCAAGGACAGCAACATAGTTGCAAAGCCATAGATGGCGTTTGTGTGTTGGCCCTGTGCGGTAGTGAAGTTATCCGCGGGAAGTGCGAAAAAGGCTCGATACGCCATTGAGTGCCCATCGATCAGTAATAGGCGCTTGGTCATGGAAGCATCGTAGAGTGCCAGTTAGACTCTACGCATGACTGAACCGGATTATCTTGCAATTATTAAGGAGCGCGGTAGCGGAGCCCTCGACAAAAAGATGGGCATCCAAATCACAGAGGCTTCACTGACAAGGCTGGTGGGAACAATGCCAGTGGAGGGCAATACGCAACCCATGGGAATTCTGCATGGTGGTGCAAATGTTGTTCTCGCCGAAAGTCTTGGTTCGATTGGAACTCAATTAAATGCCGGAGCCGGTCGAAAAATTGTTGGAATTGATATCAACGCAACACATCACAAAGCAACTGCAACCGGAGTTGTAACCGGTGTTGCCACCGCGGTTTCAATAGGAAAAACTTTGTGTTGCTGGGATATTGTCATTACAAATGAAAACGGACAGCGCACCTGCACTGCCCGTATCACCTGCATGATTTTAGCGGAAAGAGCGTAAGCGTCTTCCGCCATTCCATCTAGCGCTGAACGCGGTTAGTGAGCACCTGTTCCCAGGTATGCCGCACGAACAGCTGGATCGTTTAATAGATTTGACGCTTTAGCTTCCTTCACAACATTTCCAACCTCAAGAACATATGCACGGTGTGCTCGTTGTAGCGCTTGCTGTGCATTTTGCTCAACAAGAAGAATTGTCACACCGGTCTTGTTGATCTCGGTAATAATGTTGAAGATATTTTGAATCATTAACGGAGCAAGACCCATGGAAGGCTCATCAAGCAGCAAAACCTTTGGACGTGACATCAATGCACGGCCGATAGCAAGCATCTGCTGCTCTCCGCCTGACAAAGTTCCGCCAGCCTGAAATGCGCGCTCTTTGAGACGAGGAAATAGGTGATACACCTTCTCTAGATCCTCAGCCATCTCTTTTTTGCGATCTTTGCGGTTGTACTTGCCCATTTCAAGGTTTTCCAAAACCGTCATTCCAACAAAGATTCCGCGACCTTCAGGTGCTTGAGACAAACCAAGATCTGCGCGCTTAAATGCAGGCATCTTAGAGATATCTTCACCATTGAAAAGAATTTGACCGCTAGTTACAGGACGAAGTCCTGAGATTGTTTTTAGCATCGTTGTCTTACCGGCACCATTTGCTCCAATGAGTGTGACGATTTCGCCTTCATTGACAACGATCGAGACACCCTTAATCGCTTCAATCTTGCCGTAGTGGACGCGTAAGTCCTTAATTTCAAGACGCATCGGCGGGAGCTCCTAAATACGCTTCGATAACGCGTGGATCATTTTGAACTTCAGTGGTGGAACCATCGGCAATCTTGGTACCGAAATCTAGAACTGCAACCCGATCTGAAACTCCCATAATGAGAGACATATCGTGTTCGATAAGCAACACGGTATATCCCGCGTCACGAATCTTCTTAATTGTTTCAGCCAATGCAACCTTTTCCGCTGGATTAAAGCCCGCTGCTGGCTCATCTAGAAGTAGCAATTTTGGATTAGTTGCAAGTGCGCGTGCAATTTCGAGGCGACGTTGATCTCCATACGGCAGATTCTTGCCAAGTTGACCAGCACGCTTCTTGATTCCCATGAAATCCAAAAGTTCAAGAGCGCGCTCAAGATTTGCTTTCTCTTCGCGACGTGACCGTGGAGTTCCAAAAATTGCTCCAACAACACCACTCTTTGAGTGAACATCAGCGCCTGTTACTACATTCTCTAGTGCGGTAGATTCGCCAAAAAGTCGAATATTTTGAAAGGTTCGTGCAATGCCGCGCTGTGTGATCTTATGACGTTTAACACCAACAATTGACTCCCCGTGGAATACAACGTCACCTGATGTTGGCTTGTACACACCTGTGATCACATTGAATACAGTTGTTTTACCAGCACCATTGGGGCCGATCAGGGCAAGAATTTCTCCCTTCTTGACGACAAGGTTGACTTCATTGAGCGCTGTTACGCCACCAAACTTCATGGTGATGTTCTGTAGCTCTAGAACATTTTCGCTCATTATTTAATCGACCCTTCCCCTGATTCCTCAACTGTTTGCCAGTCTGGATCAAAATGCTCACGCTTCTTCTTTGGCAAGATTCCATCTGGACGAAGATTCATCATTACAACAAGTGCAATACCAAACACCAAGATACGAGGCTGGCTCAAGAATCGAATACGTTCTGGTGTAAAGGCTAAAAGCACTGCTCCTAGTATTACGCCCCACACATTTCCGATTCCACCAAAAACAACACAAGCAAGAATCAGAATTGAGACGTTCAAATTAAATTGATCTGGAACGATAGAAAGAATCTGTGATGCGTACACAACTCCGCCAACACCCGCAACTGCAGCACCCAAGACAAATGCCCACACCTTGTACTTTCGAGTGTTGATACCCATGAGTTGAGCCACATCATCATCTTGGCGAATTGCATCCCAGGCACGACCTGGTCGGCGAGCAGCCATGCGTCGAACCATCCAAATAATTAACAAGGTGAAGGTAAGAAGCATCCAGTAGTAAGGCTTTGGATCCAAGATTGTGAACTTTGCCTTGAAAATGTCAGGTGGGGTTGGAATTCCGGCTACACCACGAGCGCCACCAATTGAATCTGTGTTCACAGCAAAGATACGTACGATCTCACCAAAGCCCAGGGTAACAATCGCTAAGTAATCACCGCGAAGACGAAGTGTTGGTGTACCAAGCAAAACACCTGAAAGCATTGCAAGCCCTACTCCAATTGGAAGAATCTCCCAGAAGTTAAGCCCGGTCTTTGTTCCAAGGATCGCCATTGTGTATGCACCGATCGCAAAAAAAGCAACATAACCGAGATCTAGCAGACCAGATTTACCAACAACGATATTTAAGCCAATCGCCATCAGCACATACATACCTACTGGATAAAAGAGTACTGATTGGAAATCTGATCCAGGGGTGTTGATCAAAGGGTTATTAAGGAATGGGAGTGCGTAACAGATCGCGATGAAAAATATCGAAAGAGCAACACGGCGCCACTTTGGTGAACGCTCCCAGTACTCTGCACCTTTATCGCGCAAGTTGAATCGAGACTTTAAGTTTGCCATTAGACCCTCGCCTGCTGGATTGACTCTCCAAATAAGCCGGTCGGCTTAATAAGGAGAACAAGAACCAAAATAATAAATGAGATAACCGCTTTCCATGCGGTACCGAATACAGCTGATGTCCAGGTCTCCATCAAACCGAGGGCAAAGCCACCAAAGAGTGCGCCCTTGAGATTTCCAATACCGCCAAGAACAGCCGCGGTAAAGGCGCTGATTCCTAGGAAGAAACCAACCTTAAACGAGGTGTTCTCGTAGACCAGAATGTAGAAAAACGCTGCAGCACCGGCCATAAGGCCTCCTGCAAAAAATGTAACTGTAATAACTCGGTTGATGTTTACGCCCATCAACGTTGAGGTGTTCTCATCCATCGATACTGCACGAATGCCCTTGCCTAAGCGAGACTTTGTAATAAAGCGCTCGAGCGCAAACATCATTAAACCTGCGGCGATGATAACAATGACCTTGTCATTTCGGATATCGGCACCTGCGTAACTAAACAAAAATGTTTTTTCCATAATGCGTGGAAACTCGCGCGGAAGTGAATCTGTAATGATTCTAAATAATTCAACGAGTGAAATTGATACGCCAATTGCTGAGATCAAAGTTGCAAGCTTGGTCGCACCCCTCTGGCGCAATCGACGGTAAGCGACAATCTCTACTAGCACTGCGGTAATGGCTGATGCCAACATCGCAACTATTAAACAGACAAGCAAGGTCAAGATCATCGATCCACCTGTGCGAGGGTCATCCTCGATATTTACTCCCATGATTCCTGAAGCAGCAACTAACGCTGCAAATGTTCCAATCATAAAAACTTCAGAATGGGCAAAGTTAATCAGGCGTAATACGCCGTACACGAGTGTGTATCCTAGTGAGATAAGAGCATAAATCGCTCCTAAAGCAATGCCATCAAAGGTTAAACCCCAGAAGGCATCTCTTAATAATGCAAAATCCATTTCTCACCTTTACTTTATAAGGGTCAGAGTGGGCGGGGAACCCCGCCCACTCTGACCGTACTTATTTAAAGACGTACCAATTGCTTGGTAATTACGCCTTGATAGCTCCAAGAAGAACGATCTTGCCGTTCTTGATTACGAAGCCGTTTACATCTGCGCCAGATACCTCACCTTGTGCATCAAACTTTAGAACCTTTGAAAGTCCCTTGTGTGACTTGGTTGATACGTACTTGTTGATTGATGCGCGATCTGTGTTTCCTGCCTTGATCGCATCAAAGAAGAAGTTAGCAGCGTCATATGACTCTGTTGTGTATACGCCAGGCTTCCAGCCAGCCTTTACCATTTCAGCAGCAAGCTTTGCGTTTGCTGTCTCCATTGGGATTGCTGGTGCTGAAAGAAGAACACCTTCTGCTGACTTACGAGCTAGCTTGATGAACTGGTCATCTAGCACGCCGTCGCCTGCTGCGAAGACAATCTTTGAACCTGAGTCACGAAGCTGCTTTACGAATACTGCAGCCTGTGAGAAGTAACCTGTGTAGATAACAGCAGTTGCCTTAGCCTTCTTGATCTTTGCAATTGTTGCTGTGAAGTCTGTAGTACCTGTTGGTGTTGTGTCCTTACCTACAAGACGACCAGCAAGTGTGATGTCAACTGTCTTTGCAAGGCCGACAGAATAGTCAGTTGCATCGTTAACCAAGAACACCTTAGCGTTCTTAACCTTTGATGTTACAAGGCGAGCAAGAGCTGGACCCTGGTAGTCATCTGTTAGAACTGCACGGTGGAAGATTGACTTTCCGAAATCGTACAAAGTTGGGTTTGTAGCAGATGGTGTGATGATTGGTAGTCCAGCTGATAGGTACACAGGCAGTGAAACCTTTGATGCACCTGAGTAAGCAGGACCGACTAGTGCAACTACGCACTCTTCTGCTGCAACCTTAGGAGCGATTGGACCTGCAACTGCTGGATCTCCCTGGTCATCTACTTCGTAGACAACTGGATCAACATTTGCTGACTTGTTTGCTGCAAGGAACTTCTTTAGTGCAAACTTCACACCGTTAAGCTCGTTGATACCTAGTGCAGCTTCAGGACCTGTTAGTGGACCCTGGTATGCAATCTTTAGCTTGCTTGAGCAAGCAGCTGATGCTGACGGAGCGAATGCAACGAATGATGTTGTTGCGATAGCTACGGCAGCCACAACCGCGAGAACGCGATTCTTCTTCATATGTAGTGCCTTTCCTGTTCTTGTGTCCCGGGACAGGGAGGCTGAAAGAGTAATGGCTGGGGTGAGAGTTAGACAAGGCGGGGCTACGCTTGAATTGTTTCAGTTTCGTTATAAATGAGATGCCGGTATCAAGAAATGAGATAACTCTGGGGATTATTTATCAGGAACGGCATCGGGGTTGATAACCGCCTCTGCGACCTCTTTCATCGTCAATCGACGATCCATGGCCGCCCGCTGAATCCAGGAAAAAGCTTCAGGCTCTGACAGGTTGAGTGCCTTCATCAAAATCCCCTTAGCTCGATCAATTAATTTTCGAGTCTCTAAGCGATCATGAAGATCTGCAACCTCTGCAGCCAAAGATTTCATTTGAGTGTGGCGACTAATAGCTATCTCTATCGCCGGCATTAAATCACCGATCGTAAATGGTTTAACAACGTAAGCCATAACTCCGGCATCACGTGCACGATCTACTAACTCTTTTTGAGAGTATGCGGTCAACATTAATACTGGTGCGATCTCAATTATTTTCTCAGCAGCCGAAATTCCATCAAGCACCGGCATCTTCACATCAAGGATTGCTAAATCCGGTTTATTCAAGGTTGCTAACTCAATTGCTTCTTGGCCATTTGTTGCTTGTGCAACAACTTCATAACCAGCACCTTGCAACATTTCTACAAGATCCATGCGAATTAAGGTTTCATCTTCTGCGACGAGAATTCGAACCGACATCTTCGGACCATCCCTCCAGAATCATTTAAGCGCGTGCCCCGAGTCGGATTCGAACCGACACTATGCAGTGTTTGAGACTGCCCTCTCTACCGTTGGAGTACCGAGGCTTTCTGTGGGGCAATCTTAGCGGTATGCGGGAACGACTCCACCAACAGCATCTCCTACGCGGTGAACACGCATAGCGTTGGTTGAGCCAGGAATTCCTGGAGGAGATCCTGCAACGATGACGACATTCTCGCCTTCATGTGCACGCCCTGATTGAATTAATAAGGTATCAGCCTGCTTCACCATTTCATCAGTGTGCTTGACCATTGGTGTTACCTCTGGCTCAACACCCCATGACAATGCAAGTCGATTGTAGGTTCCTATCTCTGGAGTGAAGGCAAGGATAGGAATTGGCGACCGTAAACGTGCCATGCGGCGTGCAGAATCACCTGATTGTGTAAAGGTAACTAAGTACTTTGCACCAACAATTCCGCCTACTTCAGCTGCGGCGCGAGTAATTGCGCCACCCTTTGTTTTTGGTGTTGTGCGTAATGCTCGGATCATCTCAAAACCACCCTCTTCGGTGCGAGCGATGATTCGAGCCATTGTCTTAACCGCCTCAATAGCAAAGGCACCGACAGATGTTTCACCTGACAGCATCAACGCATCGGCGCCATCAAGTACCGCATTGGCACAGTCTGTCGCCTCTGCACGGGTTGGAGATGAGTTGGTAATCATTGAATCCAGCATCTGAGTTGCAACGATTACCGGCTTAGCAGCCTCGCGAGCTAACTCAATGCAACGCTTTTGAAC
>JBEANK010000041.1:0-10357 GCA_041165485.1 Actinomycetota bacterium
CATGGTTGGCGCGCACCGGCGGTTACGCCAAAGAAGTTCACTTGTGTTGAACCAACATCTGAGTACCGGGCATTCCCCGATTTTCCAATGCCGGAAGGCGTAAATGTCATTCAAGCTGGCGAGGCAGCAGCGTTAAAGCGATTCAAAGAGTTCACCAATAAAGGCTTGGATTCATATGATGAAAATAGAAATTTTGCAGGTATCGACGGAACCTCAAAAATGAGTACCTATTTGAAATTTGGCGAGATCCATCCACGCACATTGCTTGCGGGTTTAGGTGAAAGTAAAGCCCATGACACCTTTAGAAAAGAGATAGCTTGGCGAGAATTTTACGCCGATGTCTTGTTCAACAATCCAATGACCGATGTTGAGTACTACGTACCTAAATTTGCACAAATGCGTTACGACAAACCTGGTGCACAATTTAAAGCTTGGTGCGAAGGCAAGACCGGGTATCCATTTGTAGATGCTGCCATGCGCCAGCTTGTTCATGAGGGTTGGATGCACAATCGAACTCGCATGGTTGTTGCATCTTTCTTGGTAAAGGATCTGCACCTTGAATGGCAACTCGGAGAACGTTTCTTTGCGGAACATTTAGTTGATTACGATGTTGCTTCAAATGCGCATGGTTGGCAGTGGACCGCTGGCTGCGGAACCGATGCATCACCGTATTACCGAGTGTTTAATCCGATTGAACAAGGCCGACGCTTTGATGAAAATGGTGATTACATCCGCAAATATGTCCCAGAGCTTGCGCATCTTTCAGCATCAGAGATTCACGAACCTTGGTTATTCCTCGATGGTTATAGCAAGGGTTATCCCGAAAGAGTTGTCGATCATGCAATAGAGCGAAATGAGGCTCTGGCTCGTTTACAAGAGATTAAAGCTGACAAACCCCCAATGCCTGGCGCTTAGCCGCATACATCGCCTTATCTGCTCGAAGCAATAAATCATCAGCGCCATCATTAACGGCAATTCCAATACTTACTCCAATTTTGATTTCACTGCCCTCAATTAAAAATGGGTAGGAAAGTGTTCCCCGCAACGCTAAAGCGATCTCCATAACAGCGGCTTGGCTGCCATCAACTAAGACTCCAAACTCATCGCCACCCAATCTGGCGAGCAAGGATCCTGCAGGTAAAGCACGAGTAAAACGCTGGGCAACTTGCTGTAAAACCCTGTCACCTACCTCGTGACCGAAGGTGTCATTAACCGGCTTAAATCCATCAAGATCCAATAGAAGTAATGAACCTTGTCGCGCAGCAAAGTTTTGAATCTCTGAAATCAAACGTCTGCGATTGGGCAACAGAGTTAATTCATCAGTTCTTGCCAGGATTCTTTCATGACCTATATTTCGTGCCTGATTGAGAGCGATACTCATTCGGATGAAAGCAAGCGCAAGGGTTCCAATCGCTGGGATCAAAATAAAATGCGGAAAGTTATCTGGATCAATCGCTAATAGCGCCAGTAAAGTTGCACTTAAGAAAACAGAGATTGTGATCAGCACGGGATTTACCCCGCCTTTGCTTTTATTATCAGTTGATGGATGCCAACAACTTTCAGCGATCAGTACAAATGAAAACAACCAACCATAATCAAGCAAGGATCCAAAGACATAACTGAGGTTGAGGTTTTGCCATAAAAAGAGAAAATCGGTTATTGCATAAATGCAAATACCTAGAACTAGAAAACTTCCGCGATGTGAGAAACCCTGCATTGCAACCGTTGCGATAATAAAACAGAGTAAAATCAAGTCGGCAATTGGATAAATTATCGCTAAAAATGATTGATTGAAATCTCCATCAAAGTGTGGAAGTACGGGATGCAAGGCAAAGGCAGAACCTAAGGTGCTTAATCCCAAAGCTACGATTGAAGCATCGACGATTTCAAGTGCGGTCAATTTCTGCTGATTAGATATCAAAAACTGCAGCCCAAGAAGGGCTAATGGATAGAACATGAGATACAAACCATCAGAGATATTGCTTAAGAAGGCTGAAAGTTCAATGTATGAAATAGCGGTTGCAACTATTGAACCCAAGCTCCAACTCCCGATCGCTAAAGCTGTTAGTGGCTGCGCCCACTTGCTGTTAATTCGTGGAGCGAGTAACACCGAAAGTAAGCATGTGATTGCTACGCAATTGAAGGCGATGAGATCAACCCACAACCCATTCATCAAGGTGTGTATGGGAATCTGAACCGCCAATAGGACGGGTGGCAGGAAACGCATCGCGCGCATATACATAGGGTAAGAAGGTCATTGCTCTGTAGGGATAGGGGTTCCCATAGATACAAAAAACCCGCTACCTGTATGGCAGCGGGTTTTTTATGAAGGTTGAGTAGTTAGGAGTTAGAAGCCCTTGGTGCAGATCAACTTCGCACTCTCGCGAGCATCGGCGACATTTGCTGCAAGCTCTGCTGGCTTATTGGTTGCTGCAAGTTTTGCCGCTTCCAACTTCTTAATTGTGATATCGATGTTGCGGATCTTGCTGGCATAGGCACGTGTTGCCGATGTCCATGATCCAACAGCGGTTGTCAAAATCTTTTTGTCAGCATCTGTTGTCGCAGCGGTTAACTTTGCCTGGGCTGCGGCCAATCGCTTCGTTGCTTCATCCAGCTTTACCTGAATCTCTGCCTTGTTTGCAGTCTCGGTTGTAATACCAAGATCAATCACAGGTAGCTGCGCCTTGAAATTAGCCGCAGTTGTAACCGCTGCTTTTTGCGATTTAACAGCATCATTTGCAGCTGTTAAGCAATCAAGGGATAACCAGGTTAATTTTGTACTGGAAACTAATGGATTTTTTGCGCAACGGTAGGTTCCGCCACTTGTCTTAGTAGTCTGACCTGACTTCTTGCATGCCGTGATGCGATCTTGCGGAACATGTGTGTGCCTTTCGTAGTAATGAGGTAATACTATCGATCAGGCACTTAAAGAAGGCTGATAACCCGCCGAGAGTCCGGTTTGTATGACCATTACTTTCGCTGTTTGGCCCTCAAGTTCATTCCAACCTTTCGGACAATCGAACGTGGCAGAGTCTGAACAACAAAGACGAGCAGCCTGTACTGCCAACCAGGAATACTCACCGCTTCACCCTTTAAGGCATCTTTCCATGATTGTTCAACCAATCGATCGGAGTTCAGCCACATAAAGTTGGGTAGAGCCTTCATCGACATCTTGCCACGCTGATGAAACTCAGTGCGGGTAAAGCCGGGGCAGAGGGCGCTGACCTTCACATTAGTTGATGCAAGCTCTGTATTAAGTGACTCCGAGAGCACCGTTAAATAAGACTTAGATGCACTATATGAACCACCAGCGATATACCCAGCAACTGATGAAACATTGATGATGATGCCGTTGTTGCGCTCCTTCATTAATGGAAGCGCAACATGCATAAGTCGCATTGGAGTTCGAACTAAGACATCTAGCAGTTGTTGCTCGATCTCTAAGGTCGACATCGTGAAAGCTTTACTGGTTCCAAATCCAGCATTGTTAATCAAAACATCGATCTGATTATCAGCGATGTATTTTTCGATCTTTAGACAACCATCATCGGTAGCAAGATCTGCTTGAATTACATGGGTTTTAACACCGTACTTGGACTCAAGTCCTTGTGCTCTTTCCTGAAGCCGTGGCAGATCGCGAGCAACTAACACAATGTTGTATGTGTGCGAAGCAAGTAAACGAGAAAAGCTCTCGCCGATTCCTGCAGTCGCACCTGTTACCAGCGCCCATGAAGACATCTTTTAAACCTCGATACCTGATGGATCTTCGTCGCGGATTTTCCATTCAGTTCCGTATGAGGGCAGTAGATCCAAGAAAGGCTTTGCATCAAACCATTCTGGCCCAACTACACCTTCTGGCTTCCAAAGACCCTTATGGATTAGCTCCATGGCAATAACGGGATTGATTGCGGTCTGCCAAACGACAGCCTGATCTCCATATTCAGCCATTGACCATTCGTTATCAACAACGTTATACATGTAGCAGGCGTATGGTTTTCCATCTTTATTGAGACCTTTAACAAGTGCACCTGCACAGGTTTTACCCTTCATGCGTGAACCAAGCGTTGCAGGATCAGGTAGAGCTGCCGCAAGGAGATCACGAGGTGAAACTTGAATCCCTTGCACATCAACATGATCTTTGCGATCCATTCCCAACATGTGAATAGTCTTTAAAGTTGTGATGAACTGTGCACCAAGACCGTACTTAAAGTTAACCTTCTTTGCATCAACTTTTTGAGGAATTAGTACGACCTCTTCATGCTCAACATTGACGCACTCAACAGGTCCGATGCCTTCAGGGAAATCAAAGACTTCAATCTCACTAAAAGGTTCTGTCGTGAACCAACCACGACCATCCTCCCAAACAAGTGGGGGATTTAAACACTCTTCAATAGTTGTCCAAATCGAAAATGATGGGGCAAAGTCGTAACCTTCAACAGTTAAGTTGGAGCCGTCAAAGATTGTGAAGGAGTCGATTCGACTAAAGAGGTGATCTTCAGCGTAACGCGCGAAGACATCGCTCATGCCAGGTTCGATACCCATTCCCACGAGCGCATATATCTGACGCTCTCCCCAGTTCCAGTCACGTGCAAACTGCTCATCACCTAGCTTTACTCCAGTTTCAGAGTTTGGATAATGAGGGTGTGGCCGCGAAAGTGACATCGCCATATCGATGTAATTGGTATTTTCAATTTCACAGGACAAGAAAATTGGCATAACAAATCGAGGGTCGACAGCATTGATAACAACATCTGGCTTTACTTTACGTATTAAGGCACGGATATCCTCTAATTCAGCCGCATTCACCTCCGCTGCTGAAAAACGTGAATCCTTGACTCGGGTAACTGCTTCTTCCGCGCGTGACAGAGTTCGATCAGCGACAACCATTTCAGTAATAAATGATTTACGTGATGCGATATTGACAATAGCTCTGCCAACTCCGCCCGCGCCTATAACTAGCGCCTTCATTGTTGGCCTCTCATGAGGGAATAACTTCCTTTTCAGTAGATGAGGCAGTCTACCCACCCAGTTTATTCATGACAAGATTGGGCATTGTTATCAATTAATTGGTCCCCGTAGCTCAGTGGATAGAGCAACCGCCTCCTAAGCGGTAGGTCGCAGGTTCAACTCCCGCCGGGGACACGCTTAATTCTTCAAATTAAAATATTAAGAGAAAACAACTGTGCGCTTACCAACAATAAAAATCTTGTCATCGGCATAGAACTTCACAGCCTTTGCTAAGACTCTACGCTCTATGTCACGCCCAATCGCAATTAGCTCTTCAGCAGAAGCGTTATGAGTTACATGTGCAACATCTTGTTCAATGATCGGACCTTCATCTAAATCACTTGTAACAAAGTGGGCACTAGCACCAATTATTTTTACTCCGCGCTCATGTGCCTGGTGGTAGGGCTTGGCGCCTTTAAAGCCTGGCAAGAATGAATGGTGGATATTAATTATTTTTCCAGGTAATTTGTTGCAAAACTCTTTTGAAAGTATTTGCATGTAGCGGGCAAGAACCACAAAATCAATTTTTAGTTCCTCGATTTTCTGAAAGATTTGTGTCTCTTGTTCAACTTTAGTTTCTGCAGTGACAGGTAAGTAAAGGAAATTGATTCCATGGGATTCAACCAAAGAACGTAAATCCTCCCGATTTGATACAACTAAAGGAATTTCAATGTTTAGTTCGCCTAGCTCCTCTAAATACAGAAGATCGCGCAGACAATGACTTTCCTTAGTGACCATAACAAGCGCTCGTGGTTTTTGCGCTGTTGGACGTATATGTAGCGCGGGATTGAACTTAGAAAGTCCCTCATTCAAGCTTCTATTTGCACCATCAAGGCCCTGTGATGTTTCAAACCGGGTGCGCATGACAAATTGATTAGTAGTCGGATCTGTGAACTGTTGGTTTTCAATAATGTTTCCACCACAGGCAAGAACCGCCGAAGTCATCGCATGAACGATGCCTGGCTGATCTTCACATTGCAGGGAAGCGATGAGATCCATGGCTTAAGGGTACGTCAGATTAGTGATGCAGCGTAAATCGCTTCATCCACTGAGGCGCCCACCAGTTGTTTTCGCCAAATAGCCGCATTAATGCTGGAACCAAAAGCCCGCGAACAATTGTTGCATCCAGAATTACGGCGAGTGCAACGCCAAATCCCATGGTTTTGATTGATGTGACACCGCTAGTAACAAATGCAGCGAAGACAACCGCCAACAGGACTGCGGCAGCGGTGATGATTCGTGCTGAACGTTGAAGTCCAACGGCTACAGATTCAACATTACTTTTACCCGCAAGATGCTCCTCTCTGATGCGAGATAACAAGAACAATTCATAATCCATTGAGAGTCCAAAGACAACTACAGCAATCAATATAACAATGGATGTATCCAAGGTGCCTGTCAAAGTAAAAGAACCAACTAGCCACTGAAGATTTCCATCAATAAACACCCAAGTTAAGGCACCCATAGTTGCACCGAGAGATAAGAAGTTAAGAATTACTGCCTTGATTGGAAGGATAATTGATCCCGTAAAGATAAAGATCAAAACTAGAACACTTATAACGATCCAACCCAAAGCCCATGGCAATGTTCTGGCAATTCCATCTTGCGAATCGGTGTAATCCGCAGCCACACCGCCAACCAAAGTCCCCTCTGGTGCCTCAACATTTCTAACATTATGAATCAATTCCTGTGACTCTGGTGTTCGGGGCAACATCGCTTGGTATGCGACAACACGTACATCGTTGCCAATAGTCACAGGAGGAACTACGCCAACAATTCCATCTAACTGCCCGATAGTTGCAGCATAGGTATTAATCTCATCAATCTTGTTTGCACCATCTTTGATGATGATTTCAATTGGATTTCCAGTTTGGCCTGGAAAACGTTCAGCTTGAAGCGCTGTTGCGACCGCGGCTTTGTTATTTGCAGGCAACATTCTTGAGTCACCTTGTGAGAATTTAATACTAGTAATGGGTGCTGCCATGATTCCGAGAATTACAAGAGACAAAACAACGGCAGATACAGGACGCTTCATAACCAAGCGTGCGGTCTGTGCCCAACGACCATCTTCCTTAGGAGTAATTGCAGATTTACGAACAACTCCCTTATCAATGCGATCTCCTAGCAGCGCCAAAATTGGAGGCAAACCAAAGAGCGCGCCGATTACTGCAAGTGCGACAACAGAAACTCCTGCATATCCAAATGATTTTAAGAATGGAAGTGGGAAGAAAGTAAGTGACAACAGAGTCACCAGTACGGTCATACCTGAATAAAAGACCGTCTTTCCAGCACTTCCCATCGTTGCAACTATGGAGTCTTCAACGCTTTTACCCCGATGGAGTTCTTCGCGGAATCTGTTCACAATCAGTAATGCGTAATCGATACCTAATCCAAGCCCCATACCCGTTGTTAAGTTAAGGGCGTAGATACTGACGGTTGTGAACAAGGTAAAGAGGTAAAGAACAAAGAAGGCGCCCAGAATCGCAGCAACTCCGACGATCAATGGCATTGCTGAAGCGGCAAGGGCACCAAAGACAAGAACGAGCAAAATGAAGGTCAAAGGAATAGAGATAAGTTCAGCGATCTTCAGATCTTCTGAGATTTTTTCGGTGATTGCATGCCCAACAACTCCGACACCACCTGCATACAGAGTTAAACCATCGTACTGCCCATCGTAATTACTTTGCATTCTCTTTCCGAGCTCTTGGCTTTCAGGAGTAAATGCTTCTCCATCGCCATACACAAGGATGTATGCAGCTTTTCCGTCACTGGATTTTAATGTTGCTTCGCCACCACTAGTCCAATAAGACAAAGTTTTGGTTACACCTTCTTCTTGCGCAATCTTCTTTTCAAGAGCAATTCCTTTTTGTGCAACAGTTGGATCGGTTACATCTGTAGTACCTGAGTCAACAATGATCACTACAGCTGGATCGGATTGCTTTATTTCATCAGTCAGATACTTATAAACTTTGTACGAATCACTGTTTGGATCGCTGTACCCACCTGAATCAAGACGGCTGAAAACGGTCGAACCGACGCCACCAGCAACAAGAATTCCCACGATAAAAAGAATTACCGCGCTCTTGCGACGCTTAACCATCAAGTGACCGAGCTTTTCAAACATCTTTAACTCTTTTCTTTGTAATTAAATTTTTCTAGCGGTAGTAGAATTAATATCATGAGCGATCTCTTCCCGAAGGTAACATCTGATGAAGTTGATCTGGATGCTGCCTCCGAACAAGCTAAGCGCGAAGAAGAGTTACAGTCAGATCGTCCACCACATCACGAGGGTTAATCAGCCTTAGGTGCAGGAGCTGCCGCCGGCGTGCTCTTAGCTGAATCTGTTTTATAAAATCCCGAACCTTTGAATACGACTCCAACAGCGGTGTACACCTTACGGATTTCACCTTTGCATTCTGGACAAATTGTCATAGATTCTTCTGAGAAGGATTGCACTACTTCAAATTGATGGTCGCATGCGGTACACGCGTATTGATAGGTAGGCATCACGACTCCTCTTCTGGCAAAAATTACGGTTGGACTATGAACTTAGTCTAAAGAGGTGAGAAGATTGGCGCGAATTGAGGCGCTTTCCTGGCGCCTCTCGAAAGGCAGATGTGAGGAAGTTCGCAGCCCGTAGCGCTTTAGTACTTCTATTAACTTTTTTAGGAACAACTGCGACCTTTGCAAACTCGCTTGTCAGCACATCACCAATCAGCGGTTCAACATTGTCAGTATCACCTACGAGTGTCACCGTTACAGGGCAGCTTCCACTTCTTGCAGATGCTAATGAAATTTCAGTTACAGATCCCAATGGCGTTCGTGTTGATGATGGAACCATCATGGTTAACGATGTCAGTGCAACAGTTGGTCTAAGGCCGCTTACTGAATCAGGTTTCTACACTGTTTCTTATATTTTATTTGCCGAAGCAGATGCGCCACTAGAAGGTAGCTATCGATTTAAGTACCAAGCACCCAGCACAATCGCTCCAGAGAATCCAACTCCACAACCTACGGAGTCACATACTCCAGCAAGCAGCAGTTGGGGAACTAATGTTTTTGTCATTCTTCTTCTGGTTCTAGCAGTTGGCGTAACCATCGGATTGTCACTGTATGCACGCAAATTATTTAAAAACCGATGAATCTCTTAACAACCACTTTTAAGTTTCTAAATTTATTAGGTGGCTTCTCTGTAGTTGGCGCTTTACTAGCCATGGCTTTTCTACTTATGAATAAAGAGGGATTTCTTACTACATCTGGTGAAAAACTCAGAGGGTTTCTTAGAGTTAGTGCTTTGATCTGGGTCATCGGAGCTTTCGGAACCATCATTTTTACTTTGTCACAAATCTTGGGAGCAACTTTTTTTGATGCCCTAGATCCGACCGTAATTCGTTCATTCTTGACGCAGATATCTCTTGGAAAGTACCTAGCGGTTCAAGCATTGATGGCAACAGTTGTGCTGATCTTCTCCTCTGTAACAAAGAAGGTTGAGCCACTCATCATTTTGCTCGTTCTTTCAATCGTGGGATTAGTTGCACCCGTGTTTGAAAGTCACTCTGCATCTAGTGGTTCACATTCACTTGTAATTGGTTCACTTGTTGTGCACGTTATTGGGCTCTCGTTGTGGGTAGGTGGAGTAATTGCTTTAGCTTTCCTTTCCGCCAACGATCGACCAATAGCGGTGCCGCGATTTAGCCAGCTCGCCTTATGGTCGGCAATATCGGTGGTTATTAGTGGCGCGGTAAATGCATGGGCACGTTTGAACTTCGTAGATGCATGGAACTCGGCCTATGCACTAATTGTGTGTTGGGCAAGATTGTTGCAACCATAGTTTTAGTGTTTATCGGTTATCTGCACCGCAAAACTCTTTCAAAAAAGGATTCAATTAATTGGGTTGGCTTTGCAAAGTTGTTAACAGCAGAAGCATTGATCATGGTTGTTACTGTTCTGATGGGTACTTGGTTGTCGACGAGCGCATCACCAGATCGACCAGGGTCGATTGAATTTAGTCCAGCGCTTTCTATTGTTGGCGTGGAAACCCCACCACCCCCATCATTGTCACGAATCTTGTTTAGTTACGAGCCAAATGCATTGATGATTGGAATCTTGACGTTAATGGTTGCGCTTTACGTTAAAGGTGTCATAGTTCTAACGAAACGTGGCGACAAATGGCCAGTAGGGCGAACAGTTGCATTTGCATTAGGAATCACAGCAACGGACTTTGCAACCAGTGGTGGCCTAGGTCTGTATTCACAATTTTCATTTTCGTATCACATGATGTCTCACATGGTTCTTGGAATGGTTGCACCAATTGGTTTAGTTCTTGGTGCACCGATGACACTCGCATTAA
>JBEANK010000042.1:0-7100 GCA_041165485.1 Actinomycetota bacterium
GTAGCGCACCTGCATGGCATGCAGGGGGTCAGGGGTTCAAATCCCCTTAGCTCCACGTATGAATAACAACGTGAATGATGAGCGCGAGCACGCGGCATATGACTTTGCCTACGTGCAGGAAAAGTGGCTGCCCGTTTGGGATGAGCTTCAGCCATTTAAATCGGGTCGCGCAGATGACACACGTGAGAAGAAGTATGTATTGGATATGTTCCCTTATCCATCGGGAGATCTTCATATGGGTCACGCCGAGGCTTACGCACTTGGCGATGTAATCGCTCGCTACTGGGCGCAAAAAGGTTTCAACGTGATGCACCCAATTGGTTGGGATGCCTTTGGCTTACCCGCTGAAAATGCTGCAATTAAGCGAAACTCTGATCCACGTATATGGACTTACGAAAACATCGCAGTCCAAAAGGCATCGATGCGCCGTTATGCATGTTCATTTGATTGGGATCGAGTCTTCAACACCTGCGATCCTGAGTACTACAAATGGAACCAATGGTTGTTCTTAAAGTTTTACGAACGCGGCTTGGCCTATCGCAAAGATTCAGCGGTTAACTGGTGTCCAGGATGCCAAACTGTTCTAGCAAATGAACAGGTAGTTGCAGGTCTGTGTGAGCGATGTGATTCGACAGTTACTAAAAAGAAGTTGAACCAGTGGTACTTCAAAATTACTGATTACGCCGATCGTTTACTAGATGACATGGCGCAGCTTGAAGGTAAGTGGCCTGACAAGGTTTTAACGATGCAGCGCAACTGGATCGGTCGCTCAACTGGTGCAAATGTAAAGTTTGAAATCGAGGGTCGCGCGGAGCCTGTAACAATTTATACAACCCGCCCTGACACATTGTTTGGTGCAACATTTATGGTTGTAGCAGTCGACAGCGAGCTTGCTGCTGAACTTGTTCAAGGTACTGGGGTTGAAGCGGAGTTCGCAAAGTATTTAGAAACCACCAAGGCGGCAAGTGATATCGATCGCCTAGCAACAGATCGTCTAAAGAGTGGTGTATTTCTTAATCGTTTCGCCATAAATCCAGTAAATGGCGAAAAGTTGCCGATCTGGGCAAGTGATTATGTTTTAGCGGACTATGGAACTGGTGCAATCATGGCGGTACCAGCGCATGATCAGCGCGACTTAGATTTTGCCCGCGCCATGAAGCTGCCTGTACGGGTAGTTGTTGAAACCGGCGAGGAAGATCCAAATACTTCAGGTATTGCAACTGTTGGCGATGGAAAACTCGTTAACTCAGATATTTTGAATGGCCTCAATAAGGCAGATGCAATCACTGCAATTAATAAGAAGTTAGAGACAGAAGGAAAAGGTGTTGCTGCACGTAACTACCGCCTGCGCGATTGGCTAGTTTCCCGTCAGCGCTACTGGGGCACACCAATTCCAATTATCCATTGCCCTTCATGTGGCGAAGTGCCGGTTCCTGCTGATCAACTTCCTCTGACTCTTCCAGATGCTGAAGGACTAGACCTGAAGCCAAAAGGAACATCACCTCTAGGTGCGGCGACTGATTGGGTGAACGTAAAGTGTCCTAAGTGTTCTGCCGATGCAAAGCGTGACACAGACACCATGGATACCTTTGTTGATTCTTCTTGGTACTACCTACGTTATGCGGATCCAACTAACGCCAATGAACCTTTCTCTAAGAAAGATGTTGATACTTGGTTACCTGTAGATCAATATGTTGGTGGAGTAACTCACGCGATCTTGCACCTGTTGTATAGCCGCTTCTTTACAAAGGTTTTGAACGATATGGGAATGGTTGATTTTAATGAACCATTTACTCGTTTGCTCAACCAAGGAATGGTTGTCATGGATGGCTCTGCGATGTCAAAGAGCCGCGGCAATCTTGTTCGACTTTCAGATGAGTTAGAAAATCATGGTGTAGATGCAATTCGTCTTTCAATGGTTTTTGCTGGGCCGCCAGAAGATGATGTGGATTGGTCAGATGTTTCACCTTCAGGATCGGTTAAGTTCTTAACCCGTGCATGGAGATTATCGGGAGATGTCACAAGCCCGGCAGGTGTGGATTTTTCAACTGGTGATCTTGCTCTGCGCAAGGCAACTCATAAGGCGCTACATGATGCTGGCTTTGCAGTTGAATCATTCCGTTTCAATGTTGCAGTAGCTCGCGTTATGGAGCTGGTAAATGCAACACGTAAAGCGATTGATTCCGGGTGTGGAGCGGCCGATCCCGCAGTTCGTGAAGCGGTTGAAGCGATCGCAATCATGTTGTCACTTGTTGCACCATTCACCGCTGAAGAAATGTGGGAACGCCTAGGGCATAAGCCATCTGTGGCACTTGCCGGTTGGCCTGCAGTTGATGAAAAGCTTTTAGTTGCAGATGCGGTAACGGTAGTAGTTCAAATTAATGGAAAGATTAAAGATCGTATCGATGTAGCACCATCAATTTCAGATGCAGATCTTGAGGCAGCAGCTCTTTCGCTACCAAGCATTGTTGAAGCGCTAGCCGGGGTGACGATCAATAAGATCATCACCCGCGCACCAAAGCTTGTAAATATCGTTATCAACAACTAACTCACCCATTTCTGCAAGGCTTTAATGCCAACTTCAGAATTGGCAGATGGAACAACTTCGTACTGCCTTCGAATCCCTATCACAGTGGTGGTTTGATTTACATTTTTCACACAATCAAAAAAGAGCACTCGCTCTTATTGCAGCGATTCTTCTTGTCCTGTCTGTTTTCATAGTCATTAGAGGTAACACGCACACCAGCGTCGCTCCTGAGATTGTTCCAATTACTATCGCTGAGGCTGAGATTTTTGTTGATGTCGCAGGTGCGGTGAATAAACCTGGTGTTTACTCTCTAACTGGAAAATCAAGAGTAATCGATGCGATAAAGGCGGCGGGAGATAGCGCACCTGGTGCCGATTTGAGCACAATAAATTTGGCACGAGTACTCAATGATGGTGAACAAATCTATGTAGATTCATTGGTTCTTAATAGTTCAGGTCAACGGGTGGCTAAGAAAACCCCAACAGGCCCGATTAACATCAACCGTGCAACCGCTCGTCAATTAGATGCCCTAGATGGAATCGGGCCAGTTATCGCTGCTCGAATTGTTGAGTATCGCAAAGTGAACGGTTCTTTTCTGAGTATTGATGATCTTCAAAAGGTAAGTGGAATCGGTGCTGCAAAATTCGCTCAGATCAAATCAAAAGTCAGAATTTAATTGACTATCGAGCCCTCGCTTTAGGCGGGGCCTTATGGGCAGGAGCGCTGATTCAAAGCGCGGTCGCACCATGGCGAATATGTGCCTGCGCCATTCTTCTTGCAGGATTTGCAGCATCTAAAAGCAAAAAGAGATTGACCTTAGTGCTGCTCACAATCATTGTTGGCGCTGCAGCAATGTCACTGCGACAGGCTTCGCTAGAGCATTCTGTAATCAATGGTTATCTCAATCAAAGGATCGATTTTGTAGCTCAAGTAAAAACCGATCCGTCTAAAACAAATAGTGGTAATTTCTCATTTACCGCGCGACTATTGCGCTTTTCAGTAAATGGCCAAAGTTTTTCCTTGAGAACACCGATTCGTGTTATCAGTAAGAGTCACGTAACTGTGTTGCCGGGACAAAAAATTTCCGCCACTGCAACTGCGCTTCAAAGCAAAGAGGCAAGGGTCGCCGCGCTTGTCATTGTTAATGGGGATATCACTGTTGTGACTCAGCCAACTGCTTGGGCATCAGGGTTAGGGGCTATTCGCGAAGGATTACGTAACAACTCAGGTAATGGAGATGCTGGAGCATTAATTCCTGGGATGGTCTTGGGGGATACATCAAAGCAATCACCTGAATTTAAAGAGGCGATGAAACGGTCTGGTCTGACCCACCTAGTTGCGGTAAGTGGTGCAAATTTTGCAATTGTTTCGACCTTTGTTTTGTGGTGCATGCAGTTTTTGATTCGACGAAAGAATTATCGGGTATTAGCAACTGCGATTGCACTTGTCTGCTTTATTGCATTAGTTCGGCCTTCTCCATCGGTATTGCGAGCAGCTGCGATGGCTGCGGTATTGCTATCGGCCCAACTGGGCAAACGTGCATCAGATTCTTTGCCAGCGTTAGGTTTTGCAATCTGCGCAGTTGTTCTTGGAGATCCATGGCAATCTCGTGATGCTGGCTTTGCACTGTCAGTCTTAGCAACTGCAGGTTTACTACTCCTTGCCCCAAAAATTGAAGAAAAACTTCCGACCCATCAAAAGTTAGCGGGTGCGTTAGCTCCTCCGATAGCTGCAATGGTCTTTTGCGCACCCATACTTGTTGCACTGTCGGGCTATTTGTCACCCATGAGCGTTGTTGCCAACTTATTGGCAGCACCTGTCGTAGCACCCATCACCGTACTGGGATTCATTGCAGCCCTTATTTCTCCGATCGCGCCTTGGGTAAGCCAGGTCGTAATCTTTTTTATTCGCGTTCCAGCCGGTTTTATTACACGGGTTGCGCACTGGGTTGCAGATTTTCCAGTGTTAACGATTCACAACGGATTGATTGGATTCTTGTTAGTTGCTGCAATTTTATTAGTGCTGATTCTTTTCAAGAAACACTGGAAGCAAAGTGCCGCAATCCTTTTAATCATTGTCATTTCCTTAGGATGGTTGCAACGATGGCCCGCCGGAGATTGGCAGGTAGCCCAGTGCGATGTTGGTCAAGGCGATTCACTTGTCATCAATCTAGGAAATCATCGCGCAGTAATTATTGATACTGGCCCAGAGCCAGCAGCCGAAGATAAATGTCTGAAGAATTTGGGCATTCAAGATATTCCTTTGCTGATCCTTTCTCATTTTCATGCAGATCATGTTGGCGGGCTACCTGGTTTGCTAGAGGGTAGAACGGTGCAACAGGTATGGATCACAAATAATCTAGAGCCACGGGCAGAAAGTGCGATGGTCTTAAAAGCACTTAGGGGAGCACAGATACTGACTGTTCAAAAGGGATTAATTGCTCAGTTAGGTGAAGTAAATCTGAAGGTTGTGTGGCCAGAGGCAACAGCAAAAAATTTTGAGGAGTTACCTGGTGAAGGATCTCAGATCAATAATTCCAGCATCGCGGTAATCGCATCGACAAAGGATTGGAGTTTATTTTCTGCAGGAGATCTAGAACCGCCGGCACAACATGAGTTGATTAATCGAGTGGGGCAAGTTGATATATACAAGGTGTGCCACCATGGCTCTAAGTATCAAGATGAGGGATTAATGCATGCCCTGTCAGCACAAATTGCACTCATTAGCGTTGGAGCCAAAAATCCATATGGTCACCCCGCCGCAGAGAGCATCGACTCTTTGACTAGACTCGGCACACAGGTTTTTCGGACAGATAGAGATGGTGCCGTAGCTATCACAGCAACAGCTCACCACTTGAGGGTTCGAAAAAGCAAAGGCAGAGTAAGGTTGTTTTACTGGAGCTAGAAGGGGATGAGATGAACTCTTTTTACTTAATCCTTGGCTCTGAGTCGGCTTTGGCAGATCGAGCGTTAACAAAACTCAACGCACAGCTCAAAGATGAAAACTGCGAAATCACAACCTTGTTTGCTGCAGACACTATTGTCGGTGATATCGCTGATGCACTTGCACCCTCACTTTTTTCCGAAAGACGTGCCTTGATCATTCGCGATCTTCAAGATTTGCCAGAAGACAACCGAGATGAAATAACCCGCTACCTAAATCAACCAGATCCATCGACAACTGTCATTTTTGTTCACAAAGGTGGAGTAAAAGGCAAAGCGCTTCTCGATGCAATTAAGAAAATTAAGCCAGAATTAATCGCATGTGATCCACTCAAGAAAGAGGCGGAGAAAGAGGAGTTTGTTAAATCTCTTTTCCTAGATCTTGGACGTAAAGCCTCTGCTGGTGCTGTCTCTGCATTAGTCGGTGCGCTCGGCAATGATTTACGTGAACTACAAGGAGCGATCGGACAGATTGCAGCAGATGCTCCTTCAGGATTAATTGATGAAGCGATGGTTGATAAATACCACCAAGGTCGAGTTGAGACCACAGGTTTTGATGTTGCAGATGCAACCCTTGATGGAAATCTTTCCGCTGCACTTATTTCTCTACGCAGCGCCCTGGAAACCGGAACCGACCCTGTAATGATTACAAGCGCGATCGCATCATCACTGCGCTCTCTAGCCAAGGTTGCGGGAGCAAATCGCAATCAAAAATCATTTGAATTAGCCGGACAATTAGGAATGGCACCATGGCAGATTGATAAGGCGCGCAGACAGCTCAACCGTTGGAGCCCGGCTCAAATCGCCGATGCCGTCGGGGCGATCGCCCTGGCAGATGCTGAAGTAAAAGGTGCGGCCAGCGACCCTATTTATGCGCTGGAAAAGGCTGTGACCAGGATCGTCTCATCGCAATTTGACCGCTGAGTACGCGCTTGCGTACGCTTACCCTCTGCCCACGAGCCTCAATTAGGCCAAGGCTTAGAAGATGAACTGGAGTAACACGTGTACGCAATCGTTAAGGCTGGCGGACGCCAGGAGAAGGTCGCAGTTGGCGACACAGTAATCGTTGATCGTATTGACGCTGCTGCTGGTGCAACTGTCTCATTTCCTGCCCTGCTCGTAGTAGATGGTGCAGCGGTTACAACAGATCCAAAGGTTTTGTCTGGCGTGAAGGTAACTGGCGAAGTTCTTGAAGAGCTTAAAGGTCCAAAGATCGACATCTTGCGTTACAAGAACAAAACAGGTCACCGCCGCCGCCAGGGATTCCGTGCGCAATTGACTCGTGTAAAAATTACCGCCATCAACGGCGCAAAGTAAGGGAGACGAAGTAAATGGCAAGTAAGAAGGGTGTCTCCTCGACACGAAACGGTCGCGATTCCAATCCACAGTACCTTGGCATCAAGCGTTTCGGCGGACAAGAAGTTAATGCTGGCGAAATTTTAGTTCGTCAGCGCGGAACACATTTTCACCCAGGCAAGAACGTAGGTCGCGGTAAGGATGACACTCTGTTTGCACTAGCTGCAGGCGTAGTTGAATTCGGTCGCGCTCGCGGTCGCCGTGTAGTGAATGTGGCTCCGGTAGCTTAATTTTAGGTTTCTTGTAAAAGAGCGAGCCGTAATCATGCGGCTCGC
>JBEANK010000043.1:0-6862 GCA_041165485.1 Actinomycetota bacterium
GCTTCACGAAAGGCAAAGAAGTAAGCACTTCTATTTTTGCGTGAAACTATTTGAGCCGGGCTCCCTTTGGTCATACAAGGGGTACCGGCTCTTTTGGTTATCTAACACAATTTTTGTTTTCGGTGCCTCGGCTTTTCCGATTGCTCTGGCGGTAACAGTTCTAGATGCGGGCGGAACAGCAACAACCCTAGGTTTAATTCTTGGAGCACGTATTTTATCAGGTGTTGTTTTTGCTCCATTTGCAGGAGTTTGGGCAGATCGCTTACCTCGGCGAAATGTGATGATCGGTGCAGATCTATTTAGATCAGCTGTTGTTATATCAATGGTGTTTGTCTCCGCACCATCTATGCCTCATTACTTATTAGGTCTTGCAGTTTTTCTTATGGGTCTTGGTGATGCCTTTGGTGCGGCAGCAGCTGGTGCAATAATTCCAAGTTTAGTTCCTGATGAAAAATTGCCGGCCGCCAATGTTGCTCGCAACATCAGTACAAAGGGTGCAACGATTATCGGTCCTGGCATTGGTGGAGCTGCAGTATTCCTAGTTGGTGGACGATTTACCTTCATCTTTACCGCAGTAGCTTTTGCTGTGGGAACTTACTTTTTATTCAAGATTCAAGAGGACATCAGTAGCGATAAGCGCGAGCAAGAGCCTTTCTTTACTGAACTCAAAGAAGGACTTCGCACCGTACGAGACATTCCATGGATCGGCGCAATGATTGCAATGGTCTCGCTTCAGTTAATGGTTGTGCTTGCAGCCGAAACTGTTTTGTTACCAGTCATCACACGACGCGAGTTTGATTCCAACACCCCCTTCGCGCTATCGGCGGCGGCATTTTCGATTGGCTCGATTGTCTCGGCGATCTTGTGCATCAAGATAAAGGTCAAGCATGAAGGATATGTTTCAATCTTTGTCTGGATGTTTATTGTTATTGCGCCTTTAGCTTTGGTGTTTCCAATTTCTGGAACCTTTATTGTGATCGCTTACTTGCTCGCTGGATTTTCAGTTGGACCGTGGGAAGCATGGTGGTCCTCTGCGGTGCAAAGAGAAGTACCCGCCCATCTACAAGGGCGTGTATTTTCAATTGATCACATGGGATCTGCCGGATTAATGCCAATCGGGATGGCTTTAATTGGCCCAGCAGTTGAACTATTTGGCGAAAAAGAGTTGCTAATTGGAGCTTCTATTTTCCATGTGCTAATCGGCTTAGCGATCCTTCGTGTTCCTGGCGTTAAGGATATGAAGATGCCAAAGAAAGAAAATGATGCTGATTATTCTCTCGGCGAACAGAAGTAAGCGCTAAAACCCAAGCGTAAAGCCCTCACAGAATCTAAACTTCAGGCATGACAAGAATCGGCGAGACAAGCGATCTTCTAAAGTGCTCATTCTGTGGCAAGACCCAGAAGCAGGTTAAGAAGTTAATCGCCGGACCTGGCGTTTACATCTGTGATGAATGTATCGAGCTCTGTAACGAAATCATCGTTGAAGAGCTCAGTGAAGCCAACTCCCTTGGTCTGTCAGAGCTTCCAAAGCCTCAAGCGATCTTTGAATTCTTAGATCAGTATGTGATCGGCCAAGATCGCGCGAAGAAGTCCCTCTCTGTTGCCGTCTACAACCATTACAAGCGTGTACAAAGCGGTGACACTGGTCGCGAAGATTCAATCGAATTAGCAAAGTCAAACATTTTGATGCTCGGACCAACTGGTTGCGGCAAGACACTTATGGCGCAAACATTGGCACGCATGCTCAATGTTCCATTTGCAATTGCAGATGCAACCGCGCTTACAGAGGCTGGCTACGTTGGTGAAGATGTCGAGAACATTTTGCTCAAGTTGTTGCAAGCTGCAGATTACGATGTGAAGAAAGCTGAAACAGGAATCATCTATATCGACGAAATCGATAAGGTTGCTCGCAAATCGGAGAACCCATCAATTACCCGCGATGTTTCAGGTGAAGGTGTCCAGCAAGCGCTATTAAAGATTCTTGAAGGAACTGTGGCATCTGTGCCGCCACAGGGTGGTCGTAAGCACCCACATCAAGAGTTCATTCAAATAGATACAACAAATGTTTTGTTCATCGTAGGTGGAGCTTTCGCAGGCCTAGAAAAGATCATCGAATCTCGCGTCGGTAAGTCAGGTGTTGGCTTTAATGCAACCTTGCAAGATGCTGCAGATAAAAACCGCAAGGACATCTTTGCTGATGTGATGCCAGAGGATCTTTTGAAGTTCGGAATGATTCCAGAGTTCATTGGCCGTCTTCCAGTTCTTACAAGTGTTGAAAACCTTGATAAGCCAGCGTTAATGCAGATTTTGACTGAGCCAAAGAATGCATTGGTGAAGCAGTATCAGCGCCTCTTTGATCTCGATCATGTTCAGCTTGAATTTGATGCTGAAGCACTTGATGCGATTGCAGATCTTGCACAGGAACGTGGCACTGGTGCACGTGGACTTCGCGCAATCATGGAGTCTGTTCTATTAACCGTCATGTATGACGTTCCAAGCCGTACAGATGTAGAAAAGGTAATAATCACCAAAGAGTGCATCACCTCCGGGGGAGCGCCAACATTGATTAATCACACAGGTCCAAAACGCTCACGCGGACAAAAAGGTCAAGAGGAGAAGAGCGCATAATCTAGACTGCGCACTATGTCTTCAAGCCGTGAATTAGCCTCAACCTTCTCGCCAGCCGAGATTGAAGCCCCTTTATATGAAAAGTGGATGAGCGCTGGATATTTCACCGCGGATTCAAAATCAACAAAAGAAGCCTTTTCAATTGTTTTACCTCCTCCCAATGTGACAGGTGTTCTGCACATTGGTCATGCACTGGATCAAACATTGCAAGATTGTTTGTCACGCATGAAGCGCATGCAGGGCTTTGAAGTGCTGTGGCTTCCAGGAATGGATCACGCTGGTATTGCAACACAAAACGTTGTTGAAAAGCAGTTAGCTGCTTCAGGAAAATCCCGTCACGATTTAGGCCGCGAAGAGTTTGTTAAGAAGGTGTGGGAGTGGAAAGAGGAATCAGGCGGTGCGATTCTTGAACAGATGAAGCGTCTTGGTTCATCTGTCGACTGGTCTCGTGAACGCTTCACCATGGATGAAGGTATGTCCAAAGCTGTTGTAACTATTTTCAAGCGTATGTATGACGCAGGATTGATTTATCGCGCAGAGCGAATCATTAACTGGTGCCCACGTTGTTTAACAGCGCTGTCAGATATTGAAGTAGAGCACAGCGATGATGCAGGAGAGCTTGTTTCAATTCGCTATGGCGAAGGAGATAACGCAATCATTGTTGCAACCACCCGTGCCGAAACAATGTTGGGTGACACCGCGGTTGCAGTAAATCCAGATGATGAGCGTTACTCGCACATGATTGGAAAGACTGTAAAAGTTCCATTGATTGACCGAGAGATTCCAATCGTTGCCGATGAGCATGTAGATCCTGCATTTGGTACAGGTGCGGTTAAGGTAACTCCGGCTCATGATGTAAATGACTTTGAAATCGGCGTGCGTCACAGCTTGGCAAACATTGTCATCCTGGATGCTGATGCAAAGATTATTAACACCAACAGCGCATTTGATGGCTTAGATCGATTTGATGCTCGCAAAGCTGTTGTTGAGGCACTTCGTGCTGAAGGTCGCATCGTTGCTGAAAAGCGTCCATACATGCACGCTGTTGGACATTGTTCTCGCTGCGATACAACTGTCGAACCACGTTTATCAAAGCAATGGTTTGTAAAGGTAGAACCAATGGCGAAAGCATCTGCCGATGCTGTTCGCAGTGGTGCGGTAAAGATCGAACCTGAAGCACTTGCTCCGCGTTACTTCGAGTGGGTCGACAACATGCATGACTGGTGTATTTCACGACAGTTGTGGTGGGGTCACAGAATTCCAGTTTGGTATGGACCAAATGGTGAAGTTCAAGTTGTAGGTCCTGATGAAACAGCACCAGCTGGTTGGACACAGGATTCAGATGTTCTCGACACCTGGTTCTCATCAGGTCAATGGGCCTTTTCTACCTTTGGCTGGCCTGAAAAATCAGCAGATCTTGCAAAGTTCTACCCAACATCAGTTCTTGTAACTGGATATGACATCTTGTTCTTCTGGGTTGTTCGCATGATGATGATGTCAACATTTGCCATGGATGGTGTTCCACCATTTAAAACAATTATGTTGCACGGTCTTGTTCGCGATCAATTTGGCAAGAAGATGTCCAAGAGCCGCGGAAATGTAATTGATCCAATTGAGTTTATGGATAAGTACGGTGCAGATGCCCTGCGCTTCACATTGGCACGTGGTGCGAACCCAGGAACTGATCAAGCTTTGGCTGAAGACTGGATCGGCGGATCTCGTAACTTTGCTACCAAGCTATGGAATGCAACCCGTTTTGCAATGATGAACGGTGCAACTGTTTCCGGTGATCTTCCAGCAATTGACTCTTTGAATGCAATTGATAAGTGGATCCTTAGCCGACTGTCTGAAACTGTTTCAGAGGCAACAGATCTACTTGAAAAATACGAATACGCGCGTGCATGCGAATTGATGTATCACTTTGCTTGGGATGATTTGTGTGACTGGTACCTAGAGCTTTCAAAGGAAGCATTCGCATCAGGCAATGCCGAAGGAACAAAGCGTGTCCTTGGTTATGTTCTAGACCAACTATTCCGTTTGATGCACCCGGTAATGCCATTTATTACAGAGCAAATGTGGACCACCTTGACCGGGGGAGAGTCCCTCGTTGTCGCGCAGTGGCCTCTCGCAAATGCGGCTTATGTCGATAAGAAGGTTGAAAACCTCATCGCTCAGCTGCAGGAGATCATCACTGAGGTACGTCGTTTCCGTAATGATCAAGGTATTAAGACTTCATTGAAGATTCCTGGTCGAATTGTGGCAGCCGGCGATATTGCACAGTACGCATCAGCGGTTGCTTTCGTGGTTCGAATGGAGCTTGGCGACATTACCCCAAGTGCAAAGTGTGAAGCCGCTGGAGTAACAATTGAGTTTGACTTAACTGGTTCAATTGATGTGGTTGCCGAACGTGCTCGACTTGAAAAAGATTTAGCAACAGCTACAAAAGATAAGCAAACCGCTGAGGTCAAGCTGAACAATCAAGGCTTTATGGCAAAGGCACCTGACAATGTTGTTGCAGAGATTCGGGAACGTCTAGAAAAAACAACTGCAGATATCGAACGTATTACCGCAGCTCTTGCAGCATTGCCACAAGCATGATGATTTCAGCAGATGATCAAGAGCGCGTTGACGCAATTGAACAAGCGTTGCTTGCTCGTTGGCCAGAAACTCGTATCGCGCCAAGCACCGAAAGAATTGCCGCACTAGTAGATATTTTGGGTTCGCCGCAACTAACTTACCCAACGATTCACATTGGTGGAACTAATGGAAAAACAACTACAAGTCGAATGGTTGATGCTCTGTTGTTTGCACACGGTTTACGGACAGGGCGATTTACCAGCCCACACCTAGAAACTTATCGTGAACGTATTTCTATCAATGGTGAACCAATTGATCCAAAAGAGTTAATCTTTTCCTACAACGATATTGCTGCATATCTGGATCTGATGGATACAAAGTTTGAACATCCAATTTCATTCTTTGAGGCGATCACAGCATTAGCTTTTGCAGCATTTGCTGAACACCCGGTTGATGTCGGTGTTATTGAAGTTGGCATGGGTGGCGAGTGGGATGCAACAAATGTTGTTAATGCCGATGTATCGGTCATCATGCCAATCGGCTTTGATCACATGGAGTATTTGGGCAATACCCTTCATGAAATTGCATCAACTAAGGCTGGAATCATAAAAGAGGGCGGCTTTGTTGTGCTTGCTCAGCAAGAGCCAGAGGCTGCAAAAGAGTTGATCCGCAAAGCGGCTGAAGTTGGAGCAGATGTTGTTCGCGAAGGTGTTGAGTTCTCAGTTCTCTCACGCGCGGTTGCTGTTGGTGGACAGTTGCTAACGATTCAAGGAATTCATGACACCTACGATGAAATCTTCTTACCGTTACATGGTCGCCACCAAGCGGCAAACGCTGCAGCAGCACTTGTTGCCGTTGAAGCCTTTTTCGGAGACCAACCATTAGATATTGACTCGGTGCGCGCCGGATTTGCTGCCGTTACCTCACCTGGTCGTTGCGAAGTTGTTCATCGCGACCCAACAGTTATCTTGGATGCTGCCCACAACCCACATGGCGCAAAGGCGTTAGCCGATACTTTGCTCAACGAATTTAACTTCGATGAAATCATCGCCGTTGTTGGTGTCTTTGGGGACAAAGATGCAGAAGGTATTTTTCAAGAGCTTGAACCAATCGTTGATCATGTCATCGTGACCCAGAGCTCTTCTTCACGTGCGATGCCATCCTCGGAGTTAATGAAGATTGCATCCAAGGTCTTTGGTTCAGATCGCGTCTTTGAGGTTTCAGATTTAAACTTAGCGCTAGATAAAGCAGTTACTGATTCAGTGCGTCCTCTTAGTGATGACACTGTTGGAATCCTTGTAACAGGTTCTGTTGTAACTGTTGGCGAAGCTCGAACATATTTGAGAAAGAAGTTTGCGCGATGAAAATTCTGGGAGCCTCTGTATTAATCGCTGAGAGCATGACTATGGGTTTTGCAATTTTGTTGGCGATGAAGGATCACTCTCAAACTGCAATTATTTATGGATGTGTTGTTTCTTTCTTGCTTTTTGTGGCGGCAGGGTTAGTCCGTCGCCCAGGTGGGTTTGTAATTGGCTCATTGATGCAGATCGCCATGATTGCTTTTGGATTTGTTGAGCCATCCTTCTTCATTATTGGGGCGGTTTTGATTGGTCTTTGGGTGGCTGCCATCGTTGTGGGCCGTAAGGGTGAGGCCGCT
>JBEANK010000044.1:0-7116 GCA_041165485.1 Actinomycetota bacterium
GGCCTTCAACTAATGAGAATGAAAGATCATCAAGAATTAAACGATTTCCAAGGCTGACCTTTAGATGGGAGATCTCAAGTGAACTCACTTGTCTGCCCCTCCTCTTTGAATTCCATTGATGGTCTCTTGAATGTAACTGCGATCTGCTTTGTCAGGACGGCTGATTAAAAATGTTGGTAGCGCCGCTATCAGTACCAAGATTAATGCATACGGTGCAGCCTCGTTAAATCGATTGATAGAAGCCGATGACCAGATCTGAGTAGCAAGTGTTTCAAAGCCGGTTGGACGGAGCATCAATGTGGCCGGAAGCTCCTTCATTGCGGTCAGAAATACAAGAACAGTTCCAAGACCGATACCCGGTGCTGCAATAGGAGCGACAACTCGCTTGATAACCATCCATTGGCCCAAGGTAGATGCAACATCCTTAACGCTGTTGGGAACACGAGACAGGGAAGTGCTCATGCTGGCTACTGATTTAGCAAGGAATAACAGGGCATAAGCAAAGGCGAGTAAAAATGTGGTTTGGTACAAGGCACCTAGTTTTGAGCCAATTGAAACGACAGCAAGTCCAATTACCACACCTGGCAGACCATGGCCCACAGTAATGATGCGTTGAGCGATGGTGCCAATACGGGTAGAAGGTCCCGATAAAACAATGCCCAGGGGAGCAGAGATCACCAATGCGATTAATGCACCCAACGCTGCCACTGAAACCGTTGAAATTGCAGCGGTCAACAAATCTGCCCAATCAATTGCAACTTGGTTACTCAAGAATCGAGAGATCAAAACATAAAAGGGGATAACAACTGCGTTAAAAGCATATAGAGCAATCGCTCCAATTACGGATGACTTTAACCAGCCATTGTTAATCAAGGTGTTTTTGGCTGAATACGCCTTGATCGCATTTCCATCAGGGGTCTGCTTCTTGATTCGCTCATCAGCTAAAACAACCACCGTTGAAAAAGCAATTAAAACAAATGAAATAACCGCTGCTGCGCTTCGATCATATGAAGCCTTGTACATGTTTTGAATAGTGACAGTCAAGGTCTCAACATTGAGAAGAGAAACTGCGCCAAAGTCACTGATTGTGTAGAGCGCTGCAAGCAAAGCACCTGCGCTGATGTGTCCTTTAACCTGCGGAAAGACAACGCGTCTAAAGGTTTGAATCGGGGTAAGACCAAGTGAACGTGCGACTTCAATCTGTGATGTATCAACGGTGCGCAGTCCTGACAGCGTTGCCAAGATGACATAGGGCAAGGTTGTGATTGACAAAATAAAACCAGCTGCGAAGAACCCTGAAAACTGCGGAATTAAAGCGATCCAGGTATATGTGAAAACATATGAAGGGATAGCTAAGGGAAGTACCGCGGGAATAATCAGTAGACGGCGAAATGGAAGGCGAACAAAGTGAAGCCCTGTTGCCATCGCAACGCCCATGACCACGGTTGTGATTACGACACCTGCAACCAAGGCTGATGTTGTCGCAAGGACTTCTAGGGTCTTTGGGCGAAAGAGTAGCTGTGCCGTTTCACCAAGAGGTTTTTGGCTAGCGCGAACCAGCAAATAACCAATAGGAATCAGGGCTAATGCAGCAACAATCCCGACAGCACCATTGAGCACACCTCGAAGCGTGCGCTGATTTCGCGCACCCTTCGTTAATGCAACCTTGGTGCTGTCGGAGATTGTTGTAGGCATTTTTACAGTAGACCGACCTCAACAAGTAGATCTTGAGTTGTTTTGATGTTCTTCAATGATGAAAGGTCTACAGAAGGTGCGCCAATTTGATCCAAAGCTGGAACACCTGCTGGTGCAGCGGTTCCTGGAATCAGCGCATATTCATGTGTATCTGACACAAACTTTGCCTGAGTTGTCGCAGAGGTAAGGAAGTTAATTAAATCTTCAGAGGCAGCATATTTTTTGCTTGATGCCAGAACTCCTGCACCTGATACGTTAATTAGATTTCCAATATCTCCAGCAGCAAAGAAACCATTCTTCACATTGATGTCACGGCCTAGGCCTTCGCTGACTTCCCAGATGTAATAGTGGTTAACAAGGCCGATTGAAATTTCGCCCTTATCGATTGCTTCAACAATTGCGCTGTTTTTTGGGTAAATCTTTACGCCATTTGCCTGCAGAGCCTTGAGCCATGACTTGGCAAAATCTGCACCCTTGTTCTCAATGAGAGCTGTTACAAATGCTTGGAAGGATGCGTTGGTTGGTGCAATACCAACCTGGTTTTTGTACTCACTCTTTGTTAAATCAGCTACTGACAAAGGCAATGTCTTGACGCGATCTGGCGCATAGGCAAAGACGCGAGCGCGACCTGTGACACCGACCCAGTTGCGATTTGCAGCAACGTATTGGGCGGGGATTGCCGATGCAACCTCATCGCTTAGCTGTGTAAAGAGACCAGCCTCTGCCACTGCGCCAAGAGATCCTGCATCTTGTGAGAGAAATAGATCTGCAGGGGAGTTACTTCCCTCTTCAAGGATTTGGGCTGCAAGCTCTGCTGAATCACCATAACGGATATTGAGCTTGATCCCGGACTGGGCTTCCCATTGGGTGAAAAATGGGGCGATGAACTCTTCGGAGCGACCGGAGTAAACGGTCAGCTCGGTGACATCGGAGGCTTGGTCGCTATTGGATGAGCAACCCGCCAAAAGGGTGGCAAAAAGGGCTACAACAACTACTTTTACGAGGCTTTTCTTCTTAATCGGCATTCATCTTCTTTCGGTAGGCATCTCTAGATTTTTCTAGACTTACCGAAAGACTCTAGAGGAGGATTAGGAATTACGCAACATTAGTGTTGCGTAATTCACCACCTCAGCGAACAGAGCGAAGAACCGCAGTTACCTTTCCTAGGATCTCGCAGTTGTCACCATCGATAGGTGCGAAGGAATCATTAGCTGGAAGCAGCCAAATATGCCCATTTTTACGTGAGAAGGTCTTCACAGTTGCTTCGCCATCGATCATCGCTGCCACGATTTCACCGTTATTACAGTCTTTTTGAGCGCGAATAACTACGTAATCTCCATCGCAGATAGCAGCATCGATCATCGACTCACCAACAACCTTGAGCATGAAGAGCTCTCCGCTGCCTACAAGTGATTCTGGAAGTGGGAAGGTCTCTTCAACTGATTGCTCAGCTGTGATTGGCCCACCGGCTGCGATGCGACCAACTAGTGGGATGTAGCGGGTGGCATCAACTGGTGTTGAGTTCTCTGCTGTCTTTTCATCGGGCATCAAAACTTCGAGTGCACGACCACGTGTTGGGTCGCGGCGGATAAAGCCCTTCTTTTCTAGGGCTTCCAGCTGGTACTTGACCGAGGCTGGGGAGGTCAGGCCGGCGACCACGCCGATCTCGCGCATTGAAGGGGGATAGCCATTGGTTTCAAGGGCATCCTTGATTGCGCCAAGGATCTTGAGCTGGCGGGCGGTGAGGCCGTGTGGGCCCTCTGGGCTGTCGGGGAGTTCAGTTACTTTTGCCATGGACATAGGGTGACACAGCTGAGGAAAAAATTCAAACACCTGTTCGAAAAAATGTTGCATTTGTCAGTGGTGGGGTGTTTAATTGCCTTATTCGAACAACTGTTCGAATACCTTCCCCAAGGTTGTACAGCAGGAGACACACAATGAGCGCACTTACATATACAACAGGTTTTAATTCAACAGCCTCTAAAACCATTGTAAATCAAGGCCTTTTGAAGAGTGAATGGCAAGCCAATCCGTCCGGTAGCTTGACGCGCCGTGGCCGCCTTGCTCGCACATTAGTTGTCCTCTCGCTGACCGTCGTGATGGCAGCTGGCTTTGCTTCTCAGTCCGGGGCCGGACAGGTCGAGGCAAGCACAGCGCCTTCCTACGAGATCGTGGTAGTAGCCCCAGGAGAGACCTTGTGGTCTGTGGCTGCCGCTTATGCATCGGGGGATGTGCAGGGGCTGGTCAATGAGATCCGTGAGGTCAACAACCTCAAGGGCTTTGATCTCCAGGCTGGTCAGAAGCTTCGCATCCCGCTAGCTAAGTAGAAGCGCTTGCTCTAACCGCGACACGCCGCTCAGGTAGCTTTCACCTACTCAACAGGCAAAGCCTCAAGAAATGCTTTATAGTTAACACAAGATGTAGGGGTCATTGAGAAATTTACTTCCATTAGTAGTGGTTTAACTAGTGGTTTTGATGTAAGTTTCGCAATCCGCTCTAAAAGCCCTTTACACCCGAAGTTAAAAATATCGAGCATTGATAGGAGGACACGCCGAGATGAATTGCCCATTCTGCCGCAATGAAGATTCCCGCGTTGTGGACTCTCGTCCTGTTGAAGATGGCACAGCAATCCGCCGTCGTCGCGAGTGCCCCCAGTGCGGCCAGCGATTTTCAACCCAGGAGCTCTCCCTTCTCAACATTATTAAGCGCAGCGGGGCCACAGAGCCATTTAGCCGCGAAAAGGTCTTGGTGGGTGTTCGTAAAGCCTGCCAGGGACGTCCTGTTAATGAGGATGATTTAGTTTTGCTTGCTCAGCGCGTAGAAGAGACCCTTCGTCGCACAGGTCAAGCAGAGATCGAGGCTCAAGAGGTGGGCATGGCAATCCTTGCGCCACTCCGAGAGCTCGATGAGGTTGCTTACTTACGTTATGCCTCTGTGTACCGTAACTTTGCCTCCCTTGAAGATTTCGAAGGTGAGATCGCTCTTCTCCGCGCTCTACCTTCAGGCAATTCCCCAATTGCCTCAGATTCAGATAGCAATAAAAACAGCACAGAACACAGTACTAACGCACCACAAAAAATTAAGAACTAACTAGAAGACGGGGAAATAAATATGTCAGAGACGGTCATCAACCGACCAGCGAAAATCAAGGCCCACAACACCCTTAAGGGTAAGGGCTTGACGATCGAACGCATCTACACAAATGAAGGTGTGCACCCATACGATGAAGTGAAGTGGGAACGCCGCGATGTAGTGCAGCAGAACTGGAAAACGGGTGAGACTGTTTTTGAGCAACGCGGAGTTGAGTATCCAGATACCTGGTCAGTAAACGCATCAACGATCGTTACAACAAAGTACTTCCGTGGCGCACTAGGTGCTGAAAACCGCGAGTGGTCTTTGAAGCAGGTAATCGATCGCGTTGTATTGACATACACAAAGGCTGGAAAAGAGCACGGTTACTTTGCAACTGATAAGGATGCATTGGTTTTCGAGCACGAGCTAACACACATGCTTTTGCACCAGATCTTTTCATTCAACTCACCAGTGTGGTTCAACGTTGGAACACAGGAGCCACAGCAGGTTTCAGCATGTTTCATCCTGTCAGTTGATGACACGATGGACAGCATTCTTAACTGGTACCGCGAAGAGGGAATGATCTTCAAGGGTGGATCTGGAGCAGGACTTAACTTGTCACGCATCCGTTCCTCAAAGGAGCTTCTCAAGTCCGGTGGAACAGCCTCAGGCCCAGTTTCATTTATGCGCGGTGCAGATGCATCAGCGGGAACAATCAAATCAGGAGGCGCAACCCGTCGCGCTGCAAAGATGGTTGTTCTTGATGTTTCACACCCAGATATTGAAGAGTTTATTGAGACCAAGGTGAAGGAAGAGGACAAGATTCGCGCATTACGCGATGCTGGCTTCGACATGGATCTTGGTGGAAAAGACATCATCTCTGTTCAGTACCAGAACGCTAACAACTCTGTTCGCGTTTCAGATGATTTCATGCGCGCAGTTGAAAAGGGAGAGCAGTTTGGTTTAACAGCTCGCTCAACTGGCGAAGTTATCGAAACAGTTGATGCACGCACACTATTTACAAAGATGGCACAAGCTGCATGGGCATGTGCTGATCCAGGAATTCAGTATGACGACACAATCAATGATTGGCACACAAACCCAGAGACAGGTCGCATCAATGCGTCAAACCCTTGCTCTGAGTACATGTCACTAGATAACTCATCATGTAACTTGGCTTCACTTAACTTGATGAAGTTCCTCAAGGCTGATGGTTCATTTGATGCAAAGACATTTGGTAAGGCTGCAGAGATGATCATCACCGCGATGGATATCTCAATCTGCTTCGCAGATTTCCCAACAGAGGCGATCGGTGACACAACAAAGGCTTACCGTCAGCTCGGTATCGGATACGCAAACCTTGGTGCACTACTTATGGCATCAGGTCTTGCTTACGATTCTGAGGGTGGACGCGCTCTTGCAGGTGCGATCACATCATTGATGTCAGGCATTACCTACAAGCGTTCAGCAGAGCTTGCTGGAATCGTTGGACCATACGCAGGCTTTGCGCAAAACGCTAAGCCACACGCACGTGTTATGCGCAAGCACGCTGCTGCTTCATCATCTGCAAAGTCAGAGACAACTCTTGACCGCGATGTATGGACAGAGGCGAACAAGGCGTGGGATGCATGTCTTTCAACAGGAGATAAGAATGGATGGCGCAACGCGCAGATCTCAGTTCTAGCTCCAACAGGAACAATCGGTTTGATGATGGATTGCGATACAACTGGTATCGAGCCTGATTTCTCATTGGTGAAGTTCAAGAAGCTTGTCGGTGGCGGATCTATGCAGATCGTTAACCAGACAGTCCCAGCAGCACTTCGCAAGCTAGGTTATGCAGAGGAGACAATCGAAGCGATTGTTGAATTTATCGCAGCAAATGGCCATGTAATCGATGCGCCAGGATTAAAGCAGGAGCACTACGACGTATTTGATTGTGCGCTAGGTGCACGTTCAATTGCTCCAATGGGTCACGTACGCATGATGGCTGCCTGCCAGCCATTCCTTTCAGGTGCGATCTCAAAGACAGTTAACCTCCCAGAGGATGCAACTGTTGAAGAGGTTGAGGATGTGTACTTCCAGGGATGGAAGCTAGGACTTAAGGCGCTCGCGGTTTACCGTGACAACTGCAAGGTTGGTCAGCCTTTGTCTGATGGAAAGGCAAAGAAGAAGGTTGCAGTTGTTGAAGAGACAATCGCTACACCGGTTCGTAACCGTCTTCCAAAGTCACGTCCAGCAACAACAACATCATTCTCAGTAGGTGGCGCAGAGGGTTACATGACCGCTGGTGCTTACGCAGATGGTGCTCTTGGTGAAGTGTTCTTGAAGCTTGGCAAGCAGGGTTCAACA
>JBEANK010000045.1:0-13464 GCA_041165485.1 Actinomycetota bacterium
CTCTGGATCCATTGTGGTGTCCCATAGCTCTTTGGCTGGCATCTCGCCTAAGCCTTTGAAACGTTGGATTCCATCATCCTTAGGTAAACGCTTTCCAGCAGCTACACCGATTTCAATCATTCCATCGCGTTCACGATCACTAAATGCGTACTCAACTGGATCTTTGCCTGCCCACTTCAATTTATACAAAGGAGGTTGAGCGAAGTACACAAAACCTTGTTCGATCAATGGGCGCATAAAACGGAATAACAAAGTTAATAGAAGTGTACGGATGTGCTGACCATCAACATCGGCATCGGCCATCAAAATAATCTTGTGGTAGCGAAGTTTGTCGATATCAAAATCATCGTGCACTCCCGTGCCGAGTGCGGTGATTAATGCTTGAACTTCATTGTTTTGAAGAACGCGATCAATGCGCGCCTTTTCAACATTCAAAATCTTTCCACGGATTGGAAGAACGGCTTGGTTACGTGAATCTCGACCACCCTTGGTTGAGCCGCCCGCTGAATCTCCCTCAACGATATACAACTCACACTTTGTTGGATCGGTCCATTGGCAATCCGCTAACTTTCCTGGCATTCCGCGACCTTCAAGTAAACCTTTTCGGTTACGACTTAAGTCGCGAGCTTTACGTGCTGCAACACGAGCCGCTGCAGCATCAATGCTTTTTCGCACGATTTCCTTGCCTTCGGCAGGGTTTTGCTCAAACCATGATGTGAGCTCTTCATTAACAATCTTTTGTGTGAAGGTCTTTGCCTCTGAGTTACCTAGTTTGGTTTTTGTCTGACCTTCAAACTGTGGTTCTGCAAGTTTGATTGAAACAATCGCGGTTAATCCTTCGCGAACATCATCGCCAGTTAATCGATCCTCTTTTTTGCGAATAAAACCTTGCTCTTCGCCAAACTTATTAACAATTGAGGTTAACGCGGTGCGGAAACCTTCTTCATGCGCGCCACCTTCATGGGTATGAATAGTGTTTGCGAAGGTGTAAACAGATTCAGAAAAACCAGCGTTCCATTGCATAGATACTTCTAGAGCAATTTTATTCTTTTTGTCCTCTGATGCAAAAGAGATGATTGATTTATGTGTTTCGCCACGCGTTGAATTAAGGTGCTTCACAAAATCTGCGATTCCGCCATCGTATTGATAGCGAACAGTTAACTGCTCACCTTTTTCATCAACATGGCCCTGGCGCATGTCGGTTAAGGTTAAAATTAAACCTTTATTAAGAAATGCCATTTCGCGGAAGCGTGTTGATAAAACCTCAAATGAGAAATCCGTGGTTTCAAAGATTTCCTTTGATGGCCAAAATTGAACTGTTGTTCCATTTGATTTTGAAGCATCGCCTTTGCGAACCGGTGCTGTTGGTACGCCAAGTTTGTAATCTTGATACCAAAAACTTCCTTCGCGTTGAACTATCACAGAAAGATCGGTGCTGAGTGCATTTACAACTGAGATTCCAACACCGTGTAACCCACCAGATACCGAGTAACCGCCATCGCCGAACTTTCCACCCGCGTGTAAAACAGTAAGAACGACCTCAAGCGCTGGCTTCTTTTCAACTGGGTGAATATCAACTGGAATTCCGCGACCGTTATCAATTACTTCAACTCCACCATCAGCTAACAAGGTGACATTAATTTCGGTGCAGTAACCAGCCAGGGCTTCATCAACTGAGTTATCGACAACTTCATAAACCAAGTGGTGTAGACCGCGTTCGCCGGTAGAGCCGATGTACATTCCGGGGCGCTTTCGGACCGCCTCGAGACCTTCTAGGACGGTGATGTTGGAGGCGTTGTATGAGCTCTCCGCCATCTGTGAGCCTCCCGTCTAAATCGCTGAAATCGCCTGTAAAGGCGTTTGGAGAGGTTTTCCCTCTCGGAACGGAATTATCCTAGTCATAAATCACAGGAATACATAGCCGAAAAAAGCCTTGTGGGCGGGTATAGCCGAACTTTGAGCGTGGAGTTGAGGGTTCCTAGTGGCCCTGGATTAGTTGTAGGTGTCTCTGGGGCCACGAGCGTTACGGATTGTGCGGACCCCTTTCTTCCAGGTTGGGGTCTGTGGACCGATGATCGCCAGCCTCTCAATAAGCACCCCTGTCGCATCCTTTTGGATCGTCGCCAATAAATCGGCAGCAATTAAATTCAATTGGGTTGCCCAAGCAGTTGATGAGCTTTGAACTGTTAACACATTATCTAAAATTGAAATTGGTTGTGCGTGTTGTGCGATCTCATCACCAACAATATTTTTCCAATTAACAAATAGGTTTCCTTCAGCAAGTCCTGAATCCCATTCGCGATCTGAAATTAAGTTATTTAGTACACCGCCAATTAATTCAGGGTCGCCAGGTTTTCCCACTTGTGCGGTTGGTGCAGGTTTATTTGCTGTGCGGGTTACACCAGTTTTAAATGATTTGAAAAGGTCAAGAGCTAAGTCACGTTTTTCCATTAACCCTTTCCTTTCTTTACAACACCAGGTGTTACATAAAACTTTTGAGTTAATAACTCTGCTGGTAAGTCACTCTCAACCGCTGAAGTAATAAAGGTTTGTTCAGCTAATTGAGTTGCAGACATTAACTGGATTCTGCGCGAGGTATCAAGTTCAGCGAAAACATCATCTAAAATTAAAATTGGGGATGCACCCTCAGATTTCAGTAAATTAAAAGAGCCAATTCGAAGCGAGATCGCCATTGACCAGGATTCACCATGGCTTGCATAACCTTTTGCTGGAAAATCCCCAAGTTGAAGATGAAGGTCGTCGCGGTGAGGGCCAATTAAAGAAACACCACGTTCTATCTCTTGATATGCAACCTCATCTAATCGTGTAGTTAGCGCAGCGATGTTTACTTCAATGTCACGTGTAACACCTTCAGTGCTGCACTTATATGAAATAGAGGCGGGTTTTACCTCATTTAAATTTGCATAGTTGTTAGCAACATGTGGATTAAGGGCGTCAATTAACGCAATCCGTTCAGCGGTTAGCTCTGCACCAAGTTTTATTAGTTGCTCATTCCATGGTGCAAGGGCGGCGGCTGATGTTCTGGTTTTTAATAGTGCATTACGTTGTTTAACTACCCGCTCATAATCAGCGATAACACCTGCTAAACGTGGGGTTCTGGTGATAAGTAGGCGGTCTAAGAAATCACGGCGGGTTCCTGGTTCACCGCGTACTAGATCTAAATCTTCTGGGGAGAAGTAAACAATTTGAATTGCGCCAAGAATTTCACGTTGGCTTCTGGTTGGGTTTCCATTTATACGGGCACGGTTTGCTTTGCTTGCATTAATCTCTAAATCAATTTGGAGTGTGCGATCCTCGCGTTGAACCTCTGCTCGAATAATCGCTTGTTGGTTTCCGAGTGAAATTAATGGAACATTGTTTGAAACACGGTGTGAAGATAGAAACGCTACATAGATAAGAGATTCAGCGATATTTGTTTTGCCAGAACCGTTGTCGCCAATAAAGGTGATGACTCCTGGTTGGAGCTCTAACTCTAAAGAGTTGTAGGAACGAAAGTTGGTGAGGGCCAACTTGTTAATGCGCATCGAGATCCTCGGAGGTTAAATTAATTATGAGGCGTAACGCATTGGCATTAAGAGGTAGCGGTAGCTTTCAACAAGCGCGCCATCTTTATCGCTCTTACCCATCAAGATCGCTGGTTTGTTTGATCCTGTAAATGAGATTTGAACAAACTTTGTTCCAACCGCGCTAAGGCCGTCAGCTAAAAATGTTGGGTTGAAGGCGATTGAGATTGGTTCGCCGGTTAACAAGATTTCGATCGCTTCGGTTGCTTGTGCTTCTTCACCCGCACCAGCTTCTAGTGACAAGGTGTTGTTTGCAAAATCGAGGCGTAGTGGAACTGTTTTATCTGTAACAAGTGCTACACGTCGCACGGAGTCTAGAAGGGTTGCAACCTCAATTAACGCTGTGGTTGTGACCTCTTGTGGAAGTAAGTGACGGTATGGGGGGAATGTTCCATCCAACATGCGTGATGTCATTGTCTTTCCATCGCCTGCAAAACCAGCTAAACGATCATTACTTGTGTTGGGTGCGAAAGAGAGTGAAACATCTTTTGATCCAGTTAAAGATTTAGCTGCATCTGCAATGGTGCGAGCACGCAAAAGGGCTGTGGTTGTTGTGTTTGGTGCAGATGGTGCCCATTGCATTTCACGGACAGCTAAACGGTATCGATCTGTAGCCGCGAAAGTGATTGTCTCTTCATTGATCTCTACATGAACACCAGTAAGTGTTGGTAGTGAATCATCACGGCCTGCTGCAATCGCAACTTGTGCAACCGCTGTTGCAAAGGTGTCGCTTGGAACTGTTCCTGTTGAATCAGGAAGCTCTGGAAGGTTTGGGTACTCGTCGACCGACAAGGTTGGAAGTGTGAACTTTGCACTGCCGCTTGTTACAGCAACTCGAGAGCCATCCAAAACAAAGGTGATTGGCTTGTTTGGTAGTGATCGTGAAATCTCAGCCAGTAGTTTTCCGGGGACTAAAACCTTTCCAACTTCTTTTACCTCTGCCGCAAAATGCGCCTTACTTGCTGTTTCTAAATCTGAGGCTGATAAGAAGACTTCATTACCTGTCGCATCAATAACAATTCCAAGTAGCTCGGTTTTAATTGGTCTAGTTGAGAGAGAACGCGAAACCCAATTAACTCCATCGGTTAACGCTGATTGTTCAACTGTAAATTTCATCTCTATCCCCGGATCTTGTCTAAAGCGGAAAGGTTATTCGCGTAACTGGATGTATGTATATAAAGGTAGTCGTAGTAACTAGAGCCTTTATCTGTTGATAAGTTGTAAAACCCCTGCTCGCCGCGGGGATTGCTCTTGTATAAGGTGTGGGGAATCTGTGGACAGGTGTGGGTATAAAGGCCGCTCATTACTCACCACACCCCTTCCACTTCATCTCCACCGTGGTTATCCACGGATTTTCCTCAATAATCCTTACTTATCCACAACTTGTCCCCAACTGGGGGTAAAGAGTGGCAATTCGGACAAATCGGTCTATCTGGCCTGCTGTTTGATGCGAGTGGTGAGCTCATTGACCTGGTTATAGATCGAACGGCGCTCAGCCATTAATTGACGGATCTTTCTATCGGCGTGCATAACCGTTGTGTGGTCACGCCCACCAAATGTTTGGCCGATTTTCGGCAAGGAAAGCTCCGTGAGCTCTCGGCATAGGTACATCGCGATCTGGCGCGCATTCACTAAAACACGGGATCGAGAGGTTCCACATAAATCATCAATCGTCAGACTGAAATACGCCGCGGTCTGAGCCATGATCGTCGCACCAGTAATTTCTGGGTTGGACTCATTTGGAATTAAATCCTTTAAAACAATTTCAGCTAATGATAGATCAACACTTTGACGATTTAATGAAGCAAAAGCGGTCACACGAATTAACGCACCTTCTAGCTCACGAATATTTGTTGAAATCTTGCTCGCGATAAATTCAAGAACATCATCAGGTGCATTCAACTTATCTTGTGCTGCTTTTTTGCGAAGGATCGCAATACGTGTCTCGAGCTCAGGAGGTTGAATATCTGTAATCAAACCCCACTCAAAACGTGAACGTAGACGATCTTCAAGTGTTGTTAACTGCTTCGGTGGGCGATCACTTGAGATAACAATCTGCTTATTTGCGTTATATAAAGTATTGAAAGTATGGAAAAACTCTTCTTGTGTACGTTCTTTGTTTTCCAAGAATTGAATGTCATCTACCAGCAAAATATCTAAATCGCGATAACGGCGCTGGAAAGCAGATGCTTTGTCATCACGAATCGAGTTAATAAAGTCATTTGTGAACTCTTCTGATGAAACATACTTAACACGCACATTTCCGTACAACTCTTGCGCATATGCACCAATGGCGTGTAGTAAGTGTGTTTTACCTAAACCAGATTCACCATAAATAAAGAGTGGGTTGTAAGCCTTTGCTGGAGCCTCAGCTACAGCAACCGCCGCGGCATGTGCAAAACGATTTGATGCACCAATAACAAAGGTTTCAAAGATGTAGCGTGGATTTAATGTTGATGTATCAGTCGCTTTTGAAACCGGAGCATCATCACGCCCTGTTCCAGATTTTGGTGCAACAAACTCAACCTCAACATCTTGGGCCGAGGTCGTCACTACCTCCAAAGTTTCATCAACAGTCACCGCAATATTTGTGGTTGATCCAAGTTCGCGGGTTAGAACCTCACTGACAACTGTGCGCAGACGACTTTCTAAAACATCCTTTGCAAAGAGATTAGGAGCTGCGACCAACAAAGTTGTTTGATCATCATTGTGAAGAAGGCCTAATGGTTTTGTTAGTTGCAGGAAGGCGCGGTGTTGAGGTGCATTAGCGGCAACCTCTTCAATAACCCGACCCCAGAGCGTGGTTAGCTCAACTTCCTTTACATCCACCACTACCTGCCTTCTGGGGTTAAACCCTATTTTCTTCATCCACAGGGTTATCCACAGCCTGTGGTCTAAACCCCAGGTTGAGCCCTGCTAAATGCCCCCAAAAGCTGGTTGCCTGTGGATGGGAGTGAAAAGTAGAGGGGTTTGCCGGAAAAAGCAACTGGTTATCCACAACTCTGACCAGCCCTCACCCCATCGGCGGCCAGTTTGACCCGCTTATCCCCAGACCTCTACCGTTACACCCTTGCTTCCCCCGTATTTCTGGCCCGCAGTAGATTTTTCTTATTTGCAGTTCTCTCTGCTCGCCGCGGCAAGGGTCGCGCCAAGCTTTCCGCATAAGGGTTTATAACCGATACCCGTGCTTGCAAAGAGCGCACGTCTTACAGAGAGCGCCGATTTCGCGCGTGCAACAAAGAGTGGTTTGAGATTTTCAACCCAGAACTTTGTCGGATACCTCTACCCAACCCAACTAAATCAACCTGCTCGCGCAGGATTAATCATCGGTAAGAATGTTGGTGGATCTGTAACACGTCACCGAATAGCTCGCCAGATTCGTCACACATTGCGAGAGATCTACCCACAACTTCCAACCGGTGGCTTACTGGTAATCCGAGCGCTTAATAGCGCACATGATGCCGATGCATCACAAGAGGTAATAAAGATTGTCGGACAACTTCTAAAAAAGTTTTCCGAGAAGGTTGAACAAAAGTGAGACAAATTCTAATTGCGCCTATTAAGGCGTATCAGAAATGGATCTCGCCAATGTTTGGACCACGCTGTAAGTACTACCCGTCATGTTCTTCATATGCAGTCTCTGCAATTGAAGCGTACGGATTAAAAGGAGTTGCAATGAGCGCTTGGCGTTTATTGCGTTGTAATCCTTGGTCACATGGTGGTGTTGATTATGCAGTTCCGAAAGAGAAGGTAACGGTTAATGGATAGCATTCTAAACCCCTTATATATCGCTGTTTCTTGGGTCATTGTTACGATCCATAAAGCTCTCACCCCAATCTTTGGAACCGACAGCGGTGTCTCATGGTCACTTGCAATCATCGGCCTTGTGATCCTCATCCGTATTATTTTGATCCCACTTTTTGTTAAGCAGATCAAAAGCCAGCGCGCATTAACAGCCCTTCAACCACACATGAAGGAGATTCAAAAGAAGTACAAAGATGATCGCCAAAAGCAATCAGAAGAGATGATGAAGCTCTACAAGGAGCACAAAACAAACCCACTCGCATCATGTTTCCCAATCTTGGCGCAAGCACCGATCTTCTTTGCACTATTTACAGTGCTTAATGGAATTGGAAAAACACCAGTTGATGTAAAGGGAGTTCTGACCAAAGAGGACGGAATCAGCGCAGCTCAAGCCGAGTTTTTCGGCGCACCAATTTCACAAACATTTTTAGGCTCAGATATCTCAACAGTTAAGTTTGTAACAATTGTTTTGATCGCATTTATGTCATTAACAACATTTACTACCCAACGTCAGTTAATGACAAAGGGCATGCCAAAGATGGATTCATCAAACAACATGATGTTGCAACAACAAAAAATTATGTTGTACGCATTCCCAGTAATTTTCGCAATCACAGGTGTTAACTTCCCGGTCGGTGTTTTGATTTACTGGTCAACAACAAATTTGTGGACATGGGGACAGCAGTACTACGTGATTAAGCGAAACCCAACACCAGGATCTCCAGCATTTGAAGAGCTTCAACGAAAGCGCAATAAGAAAAACGGGGTCGTGGATACCCCGGAAACACCACAGAGTTCTGAAGGTACGACTGAGGAAAAAGGTCAGCGCCAACAGCCAAAAAAGAAGAAAAAGAAGAAGTAACAAAACGGACAATTTGTATTAATTCACTACAATCCCGACAAAGGGGGCATCATGGCAAAGGCTAAGGCAGAGGCAACAGAGGCTGTTATTGAAGAGAAGGCGGTAAAGGCGCCTAAGGGGATAGCCAAGCTTGAAGAGGAGGGCGATATCGCCGCTGATTACCTCGAGGCGCTACTGGATATCGCAGATCTTGATGGCGATATCGATATCGATGTGGAAAATGACCGTGCAGCGCTAGCGATCGTGGGAGGCAAACTCAGCCACCTCGTAGGCCGCGATGGGGAGGTTTTAGATGCGATCCAGGAGCTCACACGCCTAGCGGTTCAAACCTCAACAGGTGACCGCAGCCGTCTCATGCTAGATATTGATGGATTCCGCGCTGGCCGCAAAAAGGAGCTGAAGAAGCTCGCTGAGGATATGGCTGAAGAGGCAAAGACCACCGGCAACTCAATTAAGTTGAAGCCAATGAACGCCTTTGAGCGCAAGATCATCCATGACACGATCCAGGATCTAGGCTTAAGCAGCGAATCTGATGGAGAAGATCCAAACCGTTTTGTAGTCATTTACCCCGCATAAATCCAATTGGATAATTCAGTGCCGGTTTCACGTGAAACCCTCATCGCGAGGCATTTTCCAGATGTTGAGCGGGTTCACGCCTACGCCAAATTCCTAGAAACAGCGGGAATTGAGCGTGGATTGATCGGTCCCCGAGAGGCGGATCGTATCTGGGAGCGTCACATACTAAATTGCCTGCCCGTCACCACCCTCTTTGCCCAGGATGCAACCGTCTTTGATATCGGCTCAGGGGCTGGACTTCCAGGCATTGTTATCGCGCTGGCCCGCCCAGATTTAAAGGTAACTTTGATTGAACCCCTTGAGCGACGGGTGGAGTTCCTCCAAGAGGCGGTTGAAGGCCTCGATATTGAGGTAATCCGCGGTCGATCCCAGGATGTTAAGAAGACCGCCCACTATGTAACCGCCCGTGCCGTGGCTCCTCTTGAAAAGTTGAAGAGGATTAGCTGGCACCTCTTAAAGACCAATGGTTCATTGCTGGCGATGAAGGGCGAAAAAGCCCAAGAGGAGATGCTCTCAGTGCCAAAATCCATCCTCCATGAGGTAAATCTGGAGGGAATTGAGCTCGGCCGCATAGTTGAAGTGAAAAAAGGTGCTTAACTACCCACGTGAATGATTCACGTGAAACCAAAAAGGTCGTAGGCACCCGTCGCCTCAAAGAGGCGATGCCAAAACCCGCCTCCCTTCGAATCCTCACCGTGGCCAACCAAAACAGCCCTTTCTATGGGTGGTTTAAAGGTTGTTGTTATCGATCTTGATCCACAAGGAAATGCCTCCACCGCATTAGGTGTTGAACATCTTGATAATGCAGGAATTTATGAAGTGTTGATGGGTCAATCAACAATGTCGCAGGTAATTCAAAAGGTTGCAGGCTTTCCATCACTTGAATGTGTTTCATCAAATACATCATTAGCACAAGCAGAGATTGAATTAGTTCCAATGGTTGCACGTGAGATGCGATTGAAAGAAGCGATTGAAGAGTTAGTTGCAGATCGCGCAACGGTTGGCGAATCAATCGATTACATCTTTATTGATTGTCCACCATCACTAGGACTTTTAACTATTAACGCATTTACATCTGCAAAGGAAGTTTTAATTCCAATTCAATGCGAGTACTACTCACTCGAAGGTTTATCACAACTACTAAAAACATTTGAGTTAGTGAAGAAGCGCTTAAATCCAACCTTAAAACTATCAACACTTGTATTAACAATGTTTAACAATACTAATCTTGCTAATGATGTTGCTAACGAAATTAGAAAACATTATCCAAATGAGTTAATTGATATTCCCATCCCCCGCACTGTTCGTGTTTCAGAAGCACCAGGATTTAAACAAACCGTTATGACATACGATCCGGTATCACCAGGTGCAATCGCATATATGTCAGTTGCCCGCGAATTAGCAGAGCGCGGCAAACCATTTGACTCCAATGTTGTTTCAATTAATTACAAACGTGAAGGTGAGATCGCTTAATGGCACGTCGCGGTGGATTAGGTACAGGCCTTGATGCGTTAATTCCAACATCATTAACCGTTGGCGAAAAAGAGGTTGGTCAACAAAACCTTGTTGATATCAACAATATTTCTCCTAACCCACGTCAACCACGCACACACTTTGATCCAGTAGCACTTGATGAATTAATCGCATCGATTAAAGAGATCGGCATCCTGCAACCACCTGTTGTTCGCCAAACAAAACCCGGCAAATATGAGCTAATCATGGGTGAGCGTCGCTTCCGCGCGGCAAAAGCTGCAGGGTTAACAAGTATTCCCGTCATTATTCGTCAGACCGCGGATAATGAACTACTTCGCGAAGCGCTGATCGAAAATATTCATCGCAGCCAACTCAACGCAATTGAAGAAGCAGCCGCGTACTCGCAACTTCTCACAGATTTCAACTGCACACATGATGAGTTAGCAGCAAAACTTGGACGATCACGTCCATTAATTTCCAACACAATCCGTTTAATGAACCTTCCACCATCTGTTCAACAAAAGGTTGCATCCGGAGTTTTATCTGCAGGTCACGCCCGCGCACTCTTAGGCCTAAGTGATGCGCAATCAATTGAAAAGTTAGCTGCACGAATCGTGAGCGAAGGTTTGTCAGTTCGCGCAACGGAAGAGATCATCTCTTCTGGAGCACCAAAGGGACAATCAGCCAAGAAACCAAAGGGTGCAAAATCTGCAACCCCTGAACTACAAGAGATTGCAGAACGAATCGGAGATGCTCTGGATACTCGCGTAACAATTCAAGGCAGCGCGAAAAGAGGATCAATTGTTATTGAGTTTGCAGGAGCACAAGATTTACAGCGAATTACAAAGGCGATTGAAAGTTAACCTTTAAGTTCAAAACCTTTTCGGCTTGCCATCTCTTGCTTGATTACCCCACCTAAAGCCTTTACACCTTCACGAATTCGCTCTGGTGTTGGGTAGCAATATGACAAACGCAGCGACCATGAACCAAAACCATCTGCATAAAAAGCGGTTCCTGGAACATAGGCAACCTTTGCAACAATTGCCTTTGGCATCAACGCAGTTGTATCGATTTCAGGTGGCAAGGTAACCCACACATAAAAACCACCACCTGGCTTTGTCCATTGAGCTGTCGCTGGAAAATGCTCATCCAAAGATTCCAACATCGCATCACGGCGCACCTTGTACAGCTCGCAAAAAGATGCGATTTGATCGCGCCAAGGCTGATCAGCCAAGTAATTAGAGATTGTTAATTGAGTGAAGTTAGAAGGACACAAAATCGAGGATTCGCTGGCGATAACCAGTTTTTCCTTCAATGATGGGGGAACTAAAGCCCAACCCACACGTAATCCAGGTGCGATTGTCTTTGAAAATGATCCCAAATAGATCACATTCTCTGAATCCTCAGCACGCATCGCATTTGGAGATGGCTTATCAAAGCCCAACAAACCATATGGATTATCTTCAACAACAAAGATTCCAGCTTCGCGACAGATATTTAAAATCTCTGTGCGGCGAGAAGCTGGCAATAAAACACCACTTGGATTTTGGTAATTAGGAATTGTGTACAAAAACTTAATCTTTCGACCTGCAGCACGCACGGTTTTAATCGCTTCTTGTAATGCAGATGGAACCAATCCATTCTCATCTGTTTCAACATGGACAACAGATGCCTCATACTGATGGAAAGTTCCTAACGCACCAACATAAGAAGGTGCTTCACAGAGCACAACATCTTGTGGATCTAAAAAAATACGTGAAATAAGGTCTAACGCTTGTTGTGAACCAGTTGTAATTAAAACATCATCAGGGTTTGCACGAATTCCTTCAAGCGCCATTACCTCACAGATTTGTTCGCGAAGCTTTGGGTGGCCTTGACCATTTCCATACTGCAAAGCCTCTTGTCCATTGTGACGCACCAAATTATCCACAACATCAGCCATCATTCCCATAGGAAGTGCTGAAAGATTTGGCATTCCACCCGCGAGGGAAACAATCTCTGGACGCGATGCCACAGCAAAAAGCGAGCGGATCTCACTTGGCTTCATGTGCGCGGCTCGAGAGGCAAACCTTTGTTCAAGATTTTGTGGAGCACCTGTCGAGAAGCGTTGCGTGATATCGGACATGGTGTAAGTCTCCCATACCCAAGCGATTGCTCGAGCGTTATTTAACGGCGAATACCGGCCTTACGCAGATCGGAAATTCGTAAAGTTCCTGTTTTTGCATCATCTTCAGCAGCTAAATACAGGCGTTGAATTGCAATCACTAAGGCTTCAGCGATGACATCACGAAAATCCGGTCTGGAAATTCGAGAAAGATCGCCAGGGTTACTGGTGTACCCCAAATCAATACGAACAGTCGGTGCTGTTGTTAAGCGCAGTAAATCCCATGTTTTTGCATGGGTTCGACAGTTTGCTAAATCAGTACGCGCACAAATCTCTCGTTGCACTAATGACGCAAATCGTTCACCAACGATTGAGTGAACACCATGTGCATCGCTGCCATAAAAATATGTAGCAGCGCCATGCGCCTTTTCATTTGCATAAGTATCAAGGTTTAAAGAGATCATTAAGTCAGCACCACTTTTATTACCAAATGCGATGCGCTCTTGTTCTGAGGGATTATTAGTCGCACCACGTGTAAGAAATACCGATGCACCTAATGCAAGCAAACGACCTTCAGTACGAACCGCAATATCGTAAACAAGTTGATCATCACCATCAGGGTTTAAAACAATTACCTTATTCGCCAAAGCAGGTCCACGACTTTGTTGTGTCGCGGTCTGACGCATTGCAGAAGGTGCTCCCCCAGAAACAATCTTGGTTAATCGAATTAACGCAATCATTGTTGCGGGTCCACACTTTCCATCAACTGTGGCACCCACTGATTTTTGAAACTCTTTTACCGCAGCTTCTGTGCGCGGACCATAAATTCCATCAACACGTCCACAATCAAAACCCATCTCAGTTAAACGCGCTTGCAACGCTGCAACATCATCACCACGCATAAGTGGTGACTCTTGCAGATACAGTGAACGATCTCCGAGTTTCCAGCGCGCTTCTTCTAGTGCGCGTGCAGTGACCGCATCAACAAAACCCGTGACATCAAGGCCACGGGCTTGTTGAAATGAGCGGATCTCCGACTCGGTTAAATCTGACATGAATTT
>JBEANK010000046.1:0-6558 GCA_041165485.1 Actinomycetota bacterium
CTTCCTGATGCAGCATCATCAAACCGTTGGGAAACTGCTGACCGCGGATTCCTACAAGCAGCATTTGATGCAGCCGGAGTTAAGGTTGATATTCAAAACGCAAACGGTGACAAGGAGCAATTCGCAACAATTGCAGACCAGATGCTTACAGCTGGTGCAAAGGTTCTTATCCTTGTAAACCTAGATTCAGATTCAGCTAAGGCTGTTCAGGACAAGGCTGCAGCACAGGGTGTAAAGACAATCGACTACGATCGTCTAACACTTAATGGTTCAGCGTCATACTACGTTTCATTCGACAACGAAGCAGTTGGTCGTCTACAGGGTGAAGGCATCAAGGCTTGCCTCGATGCAGCAGGAAAGACAAATGCACGTATCGTTTACTTGAACGGTTCACCAACAGATAACAACGCAACTCTATTCAAGGCTGGTTACGACTCAGTACTACGTCCTTTGATCGATTCAAAGAACTACACACTCGTCGATGACCAAGCTGTCCCAGACTGGGATAACGCAAAGGGTGGAGTAATTTTCGAACAGCAGCTATCAAAGGCTGGCGGAAAGCTCGATGCAGTTGTTTCAGCTAACGAAGGTCTTGGACTTGCAGCGATCGCTGTTCTTAAGAAGAACAAGCTAAACGGTAAGGTCTGCGTATCTGGTCAGGATGCAACTGTTGATGGATTGCGTGCAATCCTTACAGGAGACATGTCAAACACTGTTTACAAGGCAATCAAGGCTGAAGCAGAAGGCGCAGCAACACTTGCTATCGCACTTCTACGCGGCGAGGAAGCAACAACAGCTACAGGATCAGTTAATAACGGTTCAGTAGATGTTCCTTCTGTTCTATTGGTTCCAGTTGGTATCACAAAGGCAAACGTCAAGGATGTTATTGCTGATGGATTCCAGACACGTGAAGCAGTTTGCGAAGGAATCGAAGACCTCTGCACAGCTAACGGAATCTAATTTCCGATAACTAGGCAGTAACAGATATGGGTTGCGGCTCGGGGTATTTACTCCGAGCCGCAACTTCTTTGAGTCAGAGTTTATAAATATTGTGTTCTACAGAGAGAAACTAGGAGTTCATGACAACACCACTACTGTCCTTAAGAGGAGTTAATAAATCCTTTGGTCCAGTTCATGTACTTAAGGATGTTAACTTCGATGTTCACGCTGGGCAGGTGACTGCACTTGTTGGTGACAACGGCGCTGGTAAGAGCACATTAATTAAGTGCATTGCAGGTATCTACACACCTGAGGCCGGTGAATTCCTATTTGAGGGAAACAAGGTTTCTATCGGTGGTCCACGTGATGCGACCGCACTTGGAATTGAAATTGTTTATCAGGATCTCGCACTCTGCGACAACTTGGACATTGTGCACAATATGTTTTTAGGTCGCGAGCAAAAGCGCGGACCTGTTTTAAATGAAACCTCTATGGAAGCACTCGCCCGTAAGACTTTAGATGGCTTGAGTGTCCGTACAGTGAAATCTATTCGTCAAACTGTTTCATCCCTTTCAGGTGGACAGCGCCAAACAGTTGCAATTGCGCGTGCTGTTCTGTGGAACAGCAAAGTGGTAATCCTTGATGAGCCAACAGCAGCGCTTGGTGTTGCTCAGACCGAGCAAGTTCTCAATCTCGTACGCCGTCTTGCCGATAATGGTTTGGCTGTTGTTTTGATCAGCCACAACCTCAATGATGTCTTTGAGGTTGCAGACAATATTGCAGCTTTGTACCTTGGAAATATGGCGGCTCAAGTGAATAAGAATGAGGTAATTCCTCGACAGGTCATTGAGTTAATCACGACTGGAAAATCCGCTGGAGTAGACGCTCCAACCGCTAACTCAGGAGCTAAAAAATGAGCATGACTAATGATGTAGAGGTTCCAACAATCAAAAGCGCCGCCTCTAATTATTGGGCTCGAGTAAAGGCAGGCGATATTGGATCGCTGCCCGCGATACTTGGATTAGTAGTGCTCTGCTTGGTCTTTGGATCGATGTCTAGCGTGTTTTTAACGCCAGGAAACTTTGCAAATCTGATTACACAGGCGGCTGCAGTAATTGTTATCGCTATGGGGTTGGTCTTTGTTCTCCTGTTAGGCGAGATTGATCTTTCAGCTGGTTACACAGCAGGTGTTACAGGTGCCGTTTTGGTTATTTTGATTACCAATGAAGGTCAACCTTGGTATGTCGCACTTATTGCAAGTATTGCTGTTGGTGCGCTTCTAGGTTTTGTTTTAGGTTCATTAGTTGCTCGCCTAGGAATCCCATCCTTCGTTGTAACTTTGGCGGCATTTTTAGCCTTCCAAGGAATATTGCTGCTTCTTGCAGGAGAAGGTGGAACGATTCGTATTGAAGATCCAACAATCCTTGCGGTTCAAAACTCAAATATGTCTCCTACCGTTAGTTGGATTTTCTTCTTAGTGGTAGCAGTTGCCTATGTTTTGTCTGGCCTTTCATCAATGAACTCTCGTCGTAAGGCGGGGCTCAAGACAGAGCTAAAGAAGTTATGGATCATTAAGACCGCTGGACTTTTGTTGATCACTGGTTTAGCTGTCTTTGCCCTTAACTTAGAGCGCAGCAATAACCCTGATTTGGTAAGCCTCAAGGGAATTCCCTATGTGGTTCCAGTTATTTTGTTCCTGCTTGTCATCGGAACCTTTGTTTTGGGACGTACAGCCTTTGGCCGTCACATCTACGCTGTAGGTGGAAATGCAGAAGCGGCACGTCGTGCAGGTATCAATGTGAAGCGAATTCGCATCGCAGCCTTCATGATCTGTTCATCATTGGCAGCGATCGCTGGAATGATCTTTGCATCCCGTCAAAATTCGGTCTCTCCTACAACTGGTGGAAGTTCGACACTTCTGTACGCAGTAGGTGCGGCGGTTATTGGTGGAACTTCACTCTTTGGCGGAAAAGGAAAGATGCGCGATGCGATCCTAGGTGGATTAGTTGTTGCCGTTATTGATAACGGCATGGGTCTCTTGGGATATGCAGCAGGAATCAAATTCATCGTAACTGGACTTGTGTTGCTGATCTCAGCAGGTGTCGATGCGATCTCACGCCGCGGAGCAAGTACCACCTAAAAAGCTTCAGAGGTAAAGGCTTTTAGAGTCCCATGAGATGCTCTAGAGCAAGTTGATCTACAGCTTCATAGCCGTACCCGCGCTTGCCTGCAGCTTCTACATCGAAGGAATCCTTTGCAAGATCCTTCCATGTCTCACCCGCTGCAAGTGTTGGCTCTGCAAGACCAGGAATATTTGACTCCTTCATCGCAGCTACAACACGTGGATCTGAACGAAATGCTGCTGCGCGCTCTTTAAGTGCAAGGTAGGTACGCATATTTGCCGTTGCTGATTCCCACACACCCTTGTCACTTTCAGTACGAGCTGGCTTGTAATCAAAGTGCTTTGGACCGCTGTAGTTGTAACGTTCTAGAAGATCAACCAAGAAAAAGGCTGACTTTAAATCTCCATGACCAAAGACTAAATCTTGATCGTACTTTGGACCGTGTTGGCCATTGAGATCAATATGGAACAACTTTTTGTGCCACAGCGCTTGAGCAATTCCATGAACAAAGTTGAGCCCTGCCATTTGTTCATGACCTACCTCTGGGTTCAGACCCACTAACTCAGGGCGATCCAATGAGTTAATAAAAGCGAGCGCATGACCAATGGTTGGTAAGAAGATATCGCCGCGTGGCTCATTGGGTTTTGGTTCTATTGCAAACTTAATCTCATAACCATTGTCAGTAACAAAATCACCCAAAGTGTTGAAGGCTTCGCGGAAGCGATCTAACGCGATATAGGCATCCTTTGCGCCATCTGATTCAGCACCTTCTCGTCCACCCCAACAAACATATGTGGTTGCACCAAGTTCAACCGCTAGTTCGATGTTCTTCATAACCTTACGAATCGCATAACGACGGATGTCTTTGTCATTTGATGTAAATGCGCCATCCTTGAAAACAGGGTGGGTAAATAAATTTGTAGTCGCCATTGGCACCTTCATGCCGGTTTCAGCAAGAGCTTTTTTGAAGCGATCAATATGCCCGCGTCGAGCGGTCTCATCGCTTCCAAATGGAATCAGATCATCATCATGGAAGGTCACACCATAAGCACCGCGAGCTGCGAGTTCATTCACAGTACGAACGGGATCAAGGGCATCACGAGTGGCATCTCCAAAGGGATCTCGTGCCTGCCACCCCACAGTCCATAGGCCAAAGGTGAACTTATCTGCTGGGGTTGGATTCAATGTCATCGCGCTCGCGCCTCTCGCTCTGGAGTTGCCCTTTGGGGCTTCGTTTTGGAACATTGGTAACTTACCTCTAATCTTGTCCCCTATCCATACTTAGGCGGTAACGCTTTGGTAAGGGTTTGCGGGAGTGGTGAAATGGCAGACACGCAGGTCTTAGGAACCTGTGTCTTCGGACGTGCGGGTTCAAGTCCCGCCTCCCGCACACTAGTGACTCTTCAAGAGTTAACATTTCAAAGTTAGAGTTATCTCATGGCAAAGAAATCTGCAGCCAAAATTAAAATGGAGGCCGCTGAAATTAAGCGCGCTGCTGCTGCACGACGCGAAGAAAAGAAATCTCAAAAGATAAGCCAATCTCAATGCTCGGTCACTCATGGCGAGATAGACCTGGAGTATTACGCATCTGTTGATGGTGCATGGGCAGAGCTTGGGTTAGCCGCACCCGCCAGACGAGCCTTGATTGATGATGGATTGTTTAAATTATCTGATCTTCGAAAGACTTCATTGGCGGCGGTCAAGGAGTTGCATGGCATGGGGCCTAATGCCATCCGAATTTTAGTTACCGAGATGAAAAAGGCTGATCTTTCCTTTAGAAAGTAAGACCCACATGCGAAGTATTTGCGAATACATCCGCGAACACGCAAATCATTTGCAACTTTTTATTTGTTAATCAATGTGATTGAGTATGCCCTGTTCACGAGTCCTATGTATTAGCCCCGGCTTAGTAGGCGGCAACCCTCCAACGCGGTGGGGTGCTCCGGGTGACGAACTGGTCAGGAAACTGACAAGCGCGGTTGCAATTATTTAGTGCAAGGCTTCTAATTAATTGAATACCTTCGTTTGCAGATAAATGACACCTACTGCGATGGAGAGAATATGTCTAACAAATGGTCCTTTGAAACACTGCAGATTCATGCGGGACAAACACCTGATCCAACTACTGGTGCTCGCGCATTACCGCTTTATCAGACAACTGCCTATCAGTTCCGAGATACAAAGCATGCAGCTGATCTGTTTTCATTAGCCGAACTTGGAAACATCTACACAAGAATTATGAATCCCACGCAAGATGCGGTTGAACAGCGAATCGCCGCACTTGAAGGTGGAGTTGCTGCTTTGTTATTGGCTTCAGGCTCTGCTGCAACTACTTTTGCAATTCTAAATGTTGCAGAAGCTGGTGATCACATTGTTTCTAGTCCAAGCCTTTATGGTGGAACTTATAACTTATTCCACTACACCCTGCCAAAGTTTGGCGTTGAAGTTACCTTCGTGGATGACCCAGGTAATCCAGAAAGCTGGCGCAAGGCTGTTAAACCAAATACCAAAGCCTTCTTCGGTGAAACTATTGCCAATCCAAAAAATGAAATCCTAGATATCAAGAGTGTGGCAGACATCGCTCATGAAGTCGGCGTTCCACTCATAGTAGATAACACTGTGGCAACACCATATCTAATTAAGCCAATTGAATTTGGGGCAGATGTTGTTATCCACTCTGCAACAAAGTTTCTCTCAGGCCACGGTAACGCAGTGGTTGGAGCGATAGTTGACGCTGGAAGCTTTGATTATGCCAAGTTTCCAGAAAAGTTCAGAGGTTTTAATGAGCCAGATCCAAGCTACAACGGCATTGTGTACTCCCAGGCTTTAGGAGTTGGGTCAGCATTTGGTGCGAATCTCTCTTACATCTTTAAGATTCGTTTGCAACTGCTTCGTGATGTTGGAGCAGCTGTTGCACCATTTAACGCATGGTTACTTGCTCAGGGTCTTGAAACATTGTCACTACGTATTGAACGTCATGTGGACAATGCCAAGGCGATTGCCACCTGGCTTGAAGCCCATCCAAGCGTTTCGAAGGTTAATTACGCATCCTTAGCTTCCTCGCCTTGGAACCAACTGGCGAAGAAGTATGCACCTAAAGGTTCAGGTGCCGTCTTGTCATTTGAACTCAAGGGTGGAGTGGAAGCAGGTAGAAAGTTTGTTGAGTCACTCAAGCTATTTAGTCACGTTGCTAACATCGGCGATGTTCGCTCTCTTGTCATTCATCCAGCCACGACAACACATTCACAACTTTCAGCCGATGAGCAACTAGCAGCAGGTGTAACACCAGGTCTGGTTCGCTTGAGTTTAGGGCTAGAGAACATTGAGGATCTTAAAGCTGATCTTGAGATTGGTTTTGCCGCTGCTCAATAGGAAGTACTCGCTCAATTAATAAAGAGCAATAGCCTCGGTAGCTTGGTATCGAGGCTATTGCTTTTTTAAAAGGTTATTTCGAGTGTTAATTGCTAAAAGCAAAGGCGATGAGTGCAATCCCTGC
>JBEANK010000047.1:0-7038 GCA_041165485.1 Actinomycetota bacterium
TCGCTTGCGTTGGCTATACCAGTCACTCTTCGCTTGGTCGCTGCTGCAACAATTTTCGCTGCTGTCCTCGGAATCATGATCGGCATTGTGACCGCTTTGCGCCAATACAGCCGTTTTGATTATTCAATGACATTCGTTGCATTTTTACTATTCTCTCTTCCGGTTTTTTGGGTGGCTGTTCTTCTCAAGGAGTACCTAGCAATCTCCTTTAACAACTTTTTACGTGAGCCACAGATTCCTATTTCTTGGATTGTCGGAATCGGGTTAGTCAGCGGATTGTTCTGGGCAGCCGTAATCGGCGGTTCCCGTAAAACTTTCTGGACCACCTACGCCGTGGCCTTTGCACTCTCTAGCGCCCTGGTTGCTTTCTTTGGGGTCACCGGATGGCTACTTAATCCATCGTTGGGACCAATTGTGGTTGTTGGGTTATCGATTGGAATTGCTTACGGTGTTACCCAGCTTTCAGTTGGTTTGATCAATAGGGCAGCGCTGAAAGCTTCATTGACTATCGCATCACTTTCACTGGTTGCTTACTACCCTGCGAATTGGGTATTTGATAACCGCCCTGGTGCATTGAGCGTATTCCTGATGGCTTGCGCTCTCATAACAACCTCAGTTTTTATTGGGCTTGCTTACTCGAAAATCGATAGAGCCCCTATTGTGCGCACAACAATTATCACCGGCATCCTGTCTGGAAGTTTGGTGATCATCGATAAGTTTATGCAGACCTGGAAGCCTTATATGGAAACAGATGCGATTAACTATCGCCCTGTACCAACTGTTGGTCAGAGAAATGATCTCCTCGACACCAGCGATTTCTGGATTTCAAGCCTGGATGTTGTTACCCACTTATTCCTACCAACATTAGCGTTGACCTTGATCGGCTTTGCTGGATACATTCGTTTTGCTCGTGGAACGCTGCTTGAAGTTCTTAATCAGGATTACATTCGCACTGCGCGCGCTAAGGGTTTATCAGAACGCACTGTAATTATGCGTCACGCATTCCGAAACACAATGATTCCTATCGCCACAATTCTTGTAGCTGATTTTGCTGGTGTGGTAGGCGGAGCATTTATTACAGAAAGCGTATTTGGTTGGTCCGGTATGGGAACTCTTGCGCTGCAAGGAATTCGTGGTCAAGATTTAAATCTGTTAATGGGTGTTTTCTTCATCACCGCGACACTTGCAGTTCTAGCTAACTTCGCAGCAGATTTGTTGTACTCAGCCTTAGACCCACGTATTCGAGTAGGAAGTGGTGCATAACAATGGCACGCAAATCAAAAGCTAGCATTGAATCTACAGAGGTCTTAACTGGCGAGAACGCCATCCAGAACAAGGAGATTGAAGGCTTAAGCCAGGGGCAGATTGTTCGTAAACGATTTTTCCGCCACAAGGCTGCAGTTATTTCACTGGTCACCCTAATCTCAATAATCGTCCTTGCCTTCACCGCATTGGACTTTAGATTGTTTGGAGTCTGGAGAGTCCCTGGCTGGTGGAGATGGTCACCTGAAGATCTTCCAGAGCTTCGTTTTGGTGATTGCCCTAACGACACCGTTGGATGTCCAACAATCTCGCTCCGACCAAAGTTTTTGGGTGGTGCTGGAATCGGAATGGGCACACATCCATTTGGTCAGGATGATATTGGGCGCGATTTCTTCGCCCTCGTTATGAAGGGAACTCAGCGTTCCGTATCGGTAATGGTAATTATCGGTGGAATTGGAGCAACTCTTGGAGTGATCGTTGGTTCTATCGCTGGGTTCTACCGAGGTCGCGTTGATGCAATTTTGATGCGCTTTGTGGATTTCATGATCACTATCCCTGTAATCATCATCGGTTCCGTTATTGGATACCGCTACGGAAACCTTGGAGCTGTATTTCTAGCTTTCTTGCTTGGTCTGTTTGCCTGGACAGGTCTCTCACGCCTTGTTCGTGGTGAGTTCTTATCTCTTCGTGAACGTGAGTTTGTGGATGCAGCGCGTGTTGCTGGTGCAACAAATAAGCGCATTATCTTTAAACACATCTTGCCAAACGCAGTAGGTGTGATCATCGTGTCCGTGACCTTGTTGCTTTCAGGTGCAATCCTGCTTGAAACAGCACTTAGCTATATCGGCTTCGGTGTTGTCCCACCAGATGTTTCATTGGGGCTTTTGATTAGCCAGTACCAGGACTCATTTACAACCCGTCCATGGCTCTTCTGGTACCCAGGTCTATTTATTATCTCTATCGCGCTTAGTATTAACTTTATTGGTGACGGTTTGCGCGATGCCTTTGATCCACGTCAACGCCGCCGCATCACCAAGAAAGAGCGTCAAGAATCAGCAACAGCTAAGAAGTTGGCACAGGCCAATGATTAACTCTTTAGATAAGAGCAGCTGCTGCCCCGAGCAGGATCAGTGCTGCGAGAATGTAGAGACCGGTGTTATCGGTAATGATTTCAAATTCGCTGGCTGCACCGGGAATGAAATTCTTCTTTCTGATCTTGGCCATGTAAGCGCAGACTCCCGAATCACTTTTAAGCGAGTCACCCACACGACGCGGAGCATCAGCACCGGGAAGAAGATCAGTACTGTGCATTCTTCTACTGTGTCTACCACTCGGAGCTGGAGCGGCCCAGGCGTAAAAGCTTTCACCTCTGACCTCGATGGACATGCTGTACTTGGTTTCGATCTCCTCAACCAGATCCCATGTAGCGGTGATCTCTTTGGTTGGGTTAATAATCTTGATTCCCTCATCGAAGAGAAGAACGTAGGGTTTAAGGAAGAGCAGGTAAGAACCGAAAGCTCCCGCGCCACACACTCCAATGGTCAGCAGAAGATCGCCGCCGAAGATAAGGGTTTGAACAATAAAGCCGACAAAGAAGGCAATAAGAATCCAGCCGCTAGCGATTGCACTTCCGGGTCTGAACTTTTCACTATTAGTCATTCAACAAGTTTCTCACAGATAGGGTCAACCAAATGAGTAAGCCAGTCTTAGAGATCAAGGATTTTAATGTTGATTTCTGGGTAGATGGAGTTTGGTACCCAGCTGTAATCGGCATGAACCTTTCGCTAGAGCCAGGAAAGGTAACTGCGATTGTTGGTGAATCAGGTTCAGGTAAGTCAACAACAGCGCTTGGTTTGATGTCTCTCTTGGCATCAAATGCTCGCATGTCTGGATCTGTGAAGGTGAAGGATCAAGAGATGCTGAACGCGAAGGCGATAACACTTCGCAAATTCCGCGGTAAAGAGGTTGCATATATTTTCCAAGAGCCAATGACCGCTCTTAACCCTGTTTACACAATCGGATTTCAGATTATGGAAACACTTCGCAACCACTTTGATATGGGTCCAAAAGAGGCACATGCTCGCGCCCTTGAACTCATCACATTGGTTGATATTCCAGATCCAGAAAAATCTATTGAAAAGTACCCACACCAACTTTCCGGTGGTCAGCGCCAACGCGCCATGATCGCGCAAGCGCTAGCGTGCGATCCAGGATTGCTTGTCGCAGATGAGCCAACGACAGCGCTGGATGTAACTGTTCAGGCTGAAATCCTTGATTTAATGCGTGGATTAAAGGACAAGCTCAACTCTGCAATTCTTTTGATTACCCATGACATGGGTGTCGTTGCAGATATGGCTGACCAGATCCTTGTTATGAAGGATGGCATCACAGTTGAAACCGGAACTGCGGATCAAATCTTTAACAAGCCAACACATCCATATACCCAACAACTTTTGGGATCTGTGCCAAAGCTTGGTTCATCAAAGAGGCGTGAACTTCCATATAAGGCAAGTGAAAAGCCTGCGCCTGTATTGAAGTTAGAGAATGTCACCATTGAATATCCAAAGCGTGGACGGATCCCGGCATTTGTTGCCGCTAAGAACATCAATCTCGAGATCTACCCAGGTGAAATCTTGGGGTTGGTTGGAGAATCTGGTTCAGGAAAGACAACAGTTGGTCGTGCATCAATCGGATTGCTTCCGATCAAGGAAGGTTCACTTGAGATTGTTGGCAAGGACATTAGCCATGCAACTCAGAAGGAGCTCTTTGCAATCCGTCGTCACACCGGAATTGTTTTCCAAGATCCTGCATCATCATTGAACCCACGTCTACCAATTGGTGAATCCATTGGCGAGCCATTGTTCTTAGCTGGCTTAGCAAAGGGTGCAGATCTGGCACACAAGGTTGAAGATCTTTTGGATCAAGTTGAGCTTCCACGTAGCTATCGCAACCGTTACCCACATGAGCTATCAGGTGGACAACGTCAGCGCGTAGGAATTGCACGAGCACTTGCTCTTACTCCAGATCTTTTAATCGCCGATGAGCCAACATCTGCTTTGGATGTTTCTGTTCAAGCTCGTTTTCTCGAGCTTCTTCAAGAGCTTCAGGGCAAGTTGAACTTTGCTTGCTTATTTATCTCTCACGACTTGGCAGTTGTTGACATCCTGTCTCACCGAATTGCAGTAATGCAAAACGGTCTTATTGTTGAAGTTGGCGATCGTGACCAGATCTTGAAGAACCCTCAAAACGATTACACCAAGCGCCTTATTTCAGCAGTTCCTGTGCCAGATCCAAAGGAGCAGAAGATTCGTCGCGAGGCTCGTTTAGCTCTTAAGAAGTAAATTCAATGGATCTAGACCTATTGGTTTTTGGTCTTGACCTTGTATCAACCTTTGCATTTGCATTGGTGGGTGCACGGGTAGCGGCCAGCAAAGGTTTAGATTACGGCGGCATTCTTTTCATCGCAGCGATCGCATCAATCTCTGGTGGAACTTTGCGTAACCTATTTATGGGGGAGCAACCACCATGGATCCAATATCCGTGGCTGTTCGCACCGATTTTTGCTGCCTTCCTCATCACCATTGCTATGGGAAAAACTCAAGAGGTGGGGCGGTTTGCCTTGTCACTTGATACCTTGGGTTTGGCGGTTGCAACCGTTTCCAGTGTTCAATTTGCCCTTACCAATAACGCGCCACTAGTAGCGGCTGCTGTTCTTGGTTTTATTGGCGCAGTCTCTGGCGGATTGTTTCGCGACATTATGTGTCAGACCGAGCCGGTGCTACTTCACCGCGAAACCATTGGAACCTCTTGTTTGGCGGGAGCGGTCGCATACCTTGCCTTAGATGCTTTACATCTCAATGAAGCTGTTGTCGTTGCGATTGCAGGCCTTGTGGTGGTTCTGGTACGCGAGCTATCGATCAAGTACAACTGGAATCTGCCTAAGGTTGTAAAGAACCCTTAATCTCTGGCTTGTCCGCTGCGATGTAGGTAACGGCCCAAGAAATCCGCCTTTAGATCGGCAAAGTTTCCATCTAAAAGAGCCTGACGCATCTGATCAACCAATCGAACAATAAATCTTTCATTATGAATCGTTGCTAAGGTCGCCGAAAGGATTTCTTTTCCGCGGAATACATGGTGCATATAAGCCCGTGTGTAGTGTGTACAGGTGTAACAGTCGCATTGGCTATCAATGGGGGTGAAATCCCTCTTAAAACGGCTGTTAGACAGGTTAAAACGCCCCTCCATCGTGTACACAGCGCTGGTTCGTGCAATTCTGCTCGCAAGTACGCAATCAAAGGTGTCACAACCGTTTTCAACGCCAACAAATAGATCTTCAGGTGCCCCAATTCCTAATAAGTGGCGGGGTTTATTCTCAGGCAGAATTTCATTAACCCAGGAAACGATTGTTCCCAGTTGGCCCTTATCTAAAGCACCACCGATTCCAAAGCCATCAAAGGATTGGCCGTTGGATTCTAGAGAACCCAGATCGGAGGCCGCTTTTTTGCGCAGATCCTCATATTGAGCACCTTGGATAACGCCGAACAGCGCCTGATAGGGCTTGCCCACTCGCTCTTGCGTAAGCCGCTTGTGTTCATCCAAGCATCTGATCGCCCAGGCATAGGTTCGCTCCATCGCAAGCTCTTGATAGGGACGGGTGTTGTGCAAGGTGGTGCATTCATCAAAGGCGAACATAATGTCGGCACCGATTTGATGTTGGACCTGCATGGAAACTTCGGGGGTAAAGCGATGCATCGATCCATCAAGGTGGGATTTAAAGGTCACGCCCTCATCATCGACATGGGCTAAGCGATCCTTGTTGCCAGCGATCACATCATCATGACGAGTTGTCTGCGCATCCATTGCCAAAACTTTTTTGAAACCAACTCCTAATGACAAGACTTGAAAGCCACCCGAGTCGGTAAATGTTGGCCCCGGCCAATTCATGAATTTCGCCAGCCCGCCAGCCTCATCCAGTACATCAGGTCCTGGTTGTAAGTACAGGTGATAGGCATTGGATAGCAATGCTTGTGCACCTAAATCCTTCATGGATTCTGGCAGAACAGATTTAACCGTTGCCTTTGTTCCTACCGGAATAAAGGCTGGGGTTTGAATCGGCCCATGAGGGGTATTGATAGTTCCAACACGTGCCAGCGAGTTACTGACAGGGCATCATTTTCGGTGACCCCAAAGGCTTCATAGAAAGGAGTGAAGTTCTTTACGATTTGATTGCAGCGGAACTCTGCAGGTGAGTGTGGATCGGTTGCGATACGACGGCGCATCTCTTCTGGACGCACCTTTGCTCGCCAGACCTGTGCCCATGACAACATCAATCGTTGTTCACCGGTAAGGCCTTCAATGACAGGGGATGGCTTTCCACCTAATGAAATTTGATACGCCTTATAAGCGATTGTGAGGCCGCCAAGGTCACCAATGTTTTCTCCGATTGTCAAAGCTCCATTGACATTTACATCGGGAGCCTCTTCTGGCTTTAAGGCATCGTATTGAGCGATTAACGCCTTGGTGCGTTCTTCAAATGCTGCGCGATCTGAATCTGTCCACCAGTTATTTAACGCGCCATCACCGTCGTACTTAGAGCCTTGATCATCAAAGCCGTGGCCGATTTCATGGCCGATGACCGCACCGATTCCACCGTAGTTGACGGCATCATCATGATCTAATCCGAAGAAGGGCGGCTGCAAGATTGCGGCCGGGAAAACGATTTCATTCATCACTGGGTTGTAATACGCATTAACTGTCTGAGGAGCCATATGCCAC
>JBEANK010000048.1:0-6417 GCA_041165485.1 Actinomycetota bacterium
TCTTGCTCAGTTCCGGGCAAGAATCCTGGAACATCTACCAAGGTTAAAATCGGAATATTGAATGCATCGCAGAAACGCAAGAAACGCGCTGCTTTTTCGCTGGAGTTAATGTCTAATGTTCCAGCTAATTGATTTGGTTGGTTTGCAATAATTCCGATTGATTCACCCTCGATTCGAGCAAAACCAACAACAATATTTGGTGCATACAAAGCATGAACCTCAAGAAACTCGCCCTCATCCACGAGGGCTTGGATGAGCACTTTCATGTCATACGGTTGATTTGGACTATCTGGAATCAAAGCATCTAATGCGATATCTGATGCCTTCTTTTCTAGAGTTTCAGTTGGTGGAAGATGTGGAGTCGCATCCATGTTGTTAGATGGAAGATAAGAAAGAAGCGCCTTTACATAATCAATCGCGTCATCTTCATTTTCAGCTAAGTAATGCGAATTACCGGTCTTGGTGTTGTGAGTACGGGCACCACCTAACTCTTCCATGCCAACTTCTTCACCCGTTACTGTCTTGATTACATCAGGACCTGTAATAAACATGTGCGAGGTTTCATTGACCATAACTGTGAAATCGGTAAGTGCTGGAGAGTATGCAGAGCCACCAGCACAAGGACCAAGAATCAATGAGATTTGAGGGATTACACCAGAAGAACGGGTGTTCAATCGGAAAATCTTGCCGTATCCATTAAGAGATGCAACACCTTCTTGAATGCGTGCTCCACCCGAATCATTGATACCAATTAATGGAATTCCAGATTTCAGGGCAAACTCTGCGATCTTTACAATCTTGTCGGCATGAACCTCACCGAGAGAGCCACCCATCACTGTGAAATCTTGTGAGTACAAAGCGATAGGTCGACCATCAACAGTCGCTGTTCCAATAACTACGCCATCTCCGTAGGGGCGATTCTTTTCCATTCCAAACTGGGTTGAGCGGTGGCGAGCAAACTCATCGATTTCAGTAAATGAATCAGCATCAACCAACATCTCAATACGTTCGCGTGCAGTCTTCTTCCCTTTGGCATGCTGTTTTTCAACTGCTCGCTCAGATCCGGCGTGAATTGCCTCCTCGACACGATCTCGAAGGTCCTCGATTTTTCCAGCGGTTGTATGCAGATCACGACTCATAGGCGTACGGTACTAGTCGTGAGCAAAGAATTGTTAAGGGCACCGCTAAATCAGGCAGAGATCACCAGATTGATTACGCCTTACTGGCGAGTAAAGGTGGTTGAACTCACGAGTACAACACAAGGCGATCTTGCTCAATTAGTTCGTGACGGAAAAGCAAAGGTTGGCGATGTAATTGTTGCTGAATATCAGAGTGCAGGTCGTGGAAGATTAGATAGAAGTTTTGAAGCTGCACAAGGTACCGCCTTGCTATTTTCCTTTTACATTCAACCTCAGAGAAGCCGAGATGACTGGGGTTGGATTCCATTAATCGCCGGCTACAGCGTTGCAAAATCCTTACACGCATTTCATGCGGTCGTTAAATGGCCCAATGATATTTTGATTAACGGTAAAAAAGTTTCAGGTTTAATCGCAGAAGTTGTTGGAGATGGAGTTGTTATCGGAATTGGTGTCAATGTTGGAATGGAAGAGAATCAACTACCGGTCGACACGGCAACATCTTTGCTTGTTGAAGGCGGAGAAGACTTCACACGTGATGAACTGATATGTGAAATTCTCGAAGAGTTTGAGGAGCATTTTCTTCAGTGGGATCAAGGAAGCGATGAAGTCCAACCTTTGTATAAACAGTTGAGCAGCACTATCGGAACAGAGGTTCGTGTCGAATATCCAGGTGGAGCCTCGCAGCACGGGATAGCTGAAGGTGTTTCTGATACAGGCGCGCTTATCTTGAGCGATGGAACCCATGTTCAATCCGCCGATGTAATACATCTACGATAGGCAGGTGAGCAAAGCTTTTCCAATCGTCGGCGTCATCGGTGCAGGGCAACTTGCACGTATGAGCATCGCTCCGGCAACTGCATTAGGTGTTGATTTATTGCTTCTGGCCGCTGATTCACAGGACTCAGGCGCTCAAATAACAAACCATATAGTTGGTGATTACAAGGATTTAGAGACTGTTCGAGCCTTTGCGAAAAGGTGCGATGTTGTGACCTTTGAGCATGAATTAATCCCGTTAAGTATCGTGAAGGCGCTAGAGGCAGATGGTGTTGTCGTTCGCCCATCATCTTCCGCCTTTATTTTTTCACAGGATAAAGCTGCCATGAGAGAAAAATTAAGCAACTTTCCGGCACCTCAATGGCAGATCGTGACCGCAGCAGATCAGGTTCATGATTTCCCAGTAATTGCTAAGGCAATTTCAGGTGGCTATGACGGTCGGGGAGTCTGGAAAGTTTCCGATGCCATAGAGCTCGCTGCTCTCTTACAGCAAACTCCAAAGTTATTAATTGAAGAACTTATTGAATTTGATTATGAAATTGCAGTTATGGTCGCTCGCTCTCCACATGGACAAGCCACAACATGGGCTCCAACTCAAACAATTCAAGAACATGGGATATGCACGATGACTATCTCGCCAGCCCCACACCTTTCTGTTGCACTGAGCGAAAAAGCACAAAAACTTGCCCTTGATATTGCGGCAACAGTTGGTGTTGTTGGAGTTATGGCGGTTGAATTGTTTGTTAAAGGTGAAGATTTATTTATTAATGAGCTAGCTATGCGTCCACATAACTCTGGACATTGGACTATTGATGGTTCTCACACAAGTCAATTTGAACAACATCTTCGCGCCGTCTTGGATCTTCCACTAGGAGATCCTTCAATGTCTGCACCATTAGCGGTGATGGGAAATGTGCTCGGGGGAGATAAGCCGGATATGTACCGTCCATATCTACACCTGATGGCACGAACACCTACGCTTAAATTCCATCACTATAAGAAAGAGGTTCGCCCTGGTCGCAAAATTGGCCATGTAACCATGGTGGGCGAGAACCTCGTAGAATTAACTCAAGAGGTTCAACATGCCTTGGATTACATGAGCGGAGAAATCGATGAGTGATGTAGCGATCATCATGGGATCAGACTCTGATTGGCCAACGATGGAGGATGCCGCAAAGATCCTGGATGAACTTGGAATTTCATATACCGCCGATGTTATTTCGGCACATCGTATGCCCCTTGAAATGGTTGAGTTTTCACAAACGGCACAATCAAAAGGTTACAAAGTTATTATTGCTGGAGCCGGCGGCGCTGCACATCTTCCCGGAATGGTTGCATCGTTAACTTCGCTTCCAGTTATTGGTGTTCCAGTAGCATTAAAAAATCTTGATGGAATGGATTCGCTGCTATCTATAGTTCAGATGCCTGCGGGTGTCCCAGTGGCAACAGTTGGTGTAGGAAACGCCAAGAATGCAGCGCTGCTTGCGGCACGAATCTTGGGAGTTTCAGATGTGGCGATTTCAAAAAAAGTGAGTGAAGGTTTGCAAGAGATCAATCGAATTGCAAAGGAAAAAGGCGAGAATCTAAACTCTCGTCGCAACCACAAAACCGGTTTTTAGCCTCGTGCTCTGTACTCAATGGCAGGGCATCGATCCATTACTGTAATCAAACCTGCTGCCTTAGCTCTGGCGACCGCTGCCTCATCAATAACATCTAACTGCAACCAGACAGCTTTGGCACCAATAGCAATCGCTTCATCAACAACTTTGCCTACTAGTTGCGAGTTCACAAAACAATCTACAACATCAACGGTTTCAGGAATTTCTGAGAGCGTTTTGTACCCTATCTCGCCATGAACAGTTTCAGCTCGTGGATAAACAGGAATAATTCGATGACCTTTATCTTGAAGTAATTTTGCAACACCAAAGGCTGCTCGTTCTGGATTGTTGCCCAGTCCAACAACAGCCCAGGTTTTTAAGGCCAGGGCTGCATCAATGCTTTCTTGGGTATTAATCAGTACGACCTAATGCATGGAACTTCCAACCAGCATTGCGCCACATTGTTCGATCCAACATATTGCGTCCATCAATAATAATCTTTGACTTAACCAGTGAAGCAATAGCGGCAGGATCGATCTGTCGATACTCCTTCCATTCCGTTAAATGCAAAATCAAATCAGCATCTTTAAGGGCATCTGTAACCACCTCTTGATACTGAAGGTTTGGGAAACGCTTACGTGCAGGCTCAATTCCTTGAGGATCATGCACAACAACAATGGCTCCAGCGGCTTGTAATTGCGCCGCGATATCGAGTGCAGGGGAGTCACGCACATCATCACTATCTGGTTTGAAGGTCGCACCTAAAACAGCAATCTTGTACTTAGTTAAATCTTCAGAGAGTTCATCCCGCACGACATCGATCACACGTTGGCGTGCACGTAGGTTGATTGCATCAATCTCACGAAGAAATTCGAGTGCTTGCTTAGCACCTAACTCTTCAGCACGGGCCATAAATGCACGAATATCCTTTGGAAGACAGCCGCCACCAAAACCGATACCTGCTTGCAAGAAGCGGTTTCCGATTCTAGGGTCGTAGCCAATAGCTTTAGCTAAGACAGTGACATCGCCACCTGCGGCCTCGCACACTTCTGCCATTGCATTAATAAATGAAATCTTTGTGGCAAGGAATGAGTTTGCTGCAACCTTAACTAACTCTGATGTTGGTAGATCTGCACGAATCCATGGTGTTCCCAAAGCGATAACAGGTTCGTAAACCTCTTTCAGGATCTCTTCTGCACGATCATTTGCAACACCGACAACTAAACGGTTTGGCGTTAAGGTATCTTCAACTGCAAATCCCTCACGAAGAAACTCTGGATTCCAAGCAAGATCTGCTTGTGGTGCGCTCTTTGCTAACTCATCTCGAAGGCCTTGAGCAGTTCCAACTGGAACCGTTGACTTTCCAACTACTAGGGATCCCTCTTTCAAGTGGGGTGCGATAGCCGCAACAGCAGATTTCACATAAGTTAGATCAGCTGCAAGTCCATCTTTACTCTGTGGTGTTCCCACGCAAACAAAGTGAACATCCGCATCTTTAACTGCAGAAAAATCTGTTGTGAATGAAAGTCGTCCAGTTTTCATCTCTTGCTCAAGCAAGGTATCTAGACCTGGTTCGTAAAATGGCAACTTTCCACTTTGAAGAAGAGCAACCTTCTCGGGATCTGTATCCACACCTACGACTGTGAAACCTAATGAGGACATACATGCAGCATGGGTAGCTCCAAGATAACCGCAGCCAACTACCGAGAGAGTTAAAGTCATGCGGCAGAGTTTACTTCAGAGCCCCGCAAGGATTTTCATCAGCGGTACGAGTCTTAAATTTATCGATCACAGTTGGCTTGGCCGTTGTTGATGATGATGCTGATGGTGTTGGGGTGACCTCATCTGTGAGCGGTAAATCCTCACGAATTCTATTAAATAGTTCAGGGGCCAACTCTGAATCCCAGGTCACAACAGATCCAAGTCCTGGTACTCGGGCATTTGAATTTCCCAATGGAATTGTCAGAGTGCGGACATTACTAGATGAGAGATTTTTCATCTGTTTAGCAAGGGTTAGTAGATCACTCTTATTGAGCTCTGAATCTGTTTTGACAGTCGCTATCGCTGCATTAAAGAAGTTAACAAGTTTGATGGGATTGAGTAGAACGCCCGTGCTCGTCACTTTACGAAGTACAGCACTCATGAACTGCTGTTGACGTTGCATACGTCCGAGATCACCCATTCCATCAAAGTCTCGAGTACGCACATACTTCAAAGCTTCGACACCATTAAGAGTGTGAACACCTGCAGGAAGGACTAAGTGGCTACCTGGGTCATCGATATCTCGTTTCGTACAAACTTCAATACCACCGAGAGCATCAACCATTCCTGCAAATCCGGCAAATCCAATTTCGATGTAGTGATCAATTCGAACACCAGTTTCATTTTCAATTGTTTGAATCAAAAGAGGTGCACCACCCCACGCAAAGGCAGCGTTAATTTTTCCCTTTGCAGCAGGAACTATTTTGGTTTTATCAAGTGAAGATGGATGCTCAGGAATAGTCACTAAAGAATCACGCGGAATTGAAATAATTGTTGCTTTGTCACGTGACTTAGAGATGTGCACTAAAAGCATGGTGTCCGAACGCGAACCCGCCGCTGTCTTTGTACTTCCTACGCGTAGTAATTTCAGTTGCTCTTTTGTAAGGCCTTCACGAGTGTCAGACCCAACCAATAGATAGTTAAGGGCTTTATTGGGCTTATCTGGTCGAGAAGTAATTGAACCAAAGGCATCGATACGGTCGATTGCACCGCTGACTTGGCCTAGACCTAGCCAGGAAAAGGCGGAAATTAGTACTACTCCCACTGATAGTGAGGTAATAATCCGAATTGCCCGCGTTGATTTCACTGTCAGAGAGTACTTGAGCGATAGCGTGTACGCGTTATGTCGACATCAGCGAACACGT
>JBEANK010000049.1:0-6345 GCA_041165485.1 Actinomycetota bacterium
CGCAGCAAGGCGCGAAAACAAGCGCTAGATCTTTTGTACGAGACTGACATTCGTGGAACCAATCTTGTCGAAACTTTGGCCTCCCGCGATATTCCAGCAGAGGGTCCAGATGCACGACCGATTCGCGAGTACACCAAAGAGCTGGTAAACGGGGTTTCTGATAATCGCCGAAAGATAGATGAGTTAATTACGACCTATGCGCAAGGTTGGGATATGGATCGCTTGCCTGCCGTTGATCGCAATATTCTGCGCCTAGGAATCTACGAGATTTTATGGTCAACAGATGTTCCTATGAGCGTGGCGATTGATGAGGCGCTGATCCTGGCAAAAGAGTTATCAAGTGATGATTCATCTAAGTACATTCACGGTGTTTTAGGCCGTATCGCAAGCATCAAAGACACTATCTCTATCTAGTCCTCTATTGAGTCGGAGCTAACTTACTCAGAGCGAATTTATCTAAAGCTTGAGAAAGTTCTGCTGAAGAGAAGTGTGCAAAGGTTTGCAGGTTTGAGATATCTCCGACTCTCAATGAAATAACCTCCCCATTCCAATCTCGTCGTTGTGCAACTATCCGCTTGAGAATAATCAAAAATTGTTTTCCAATAGGATCCTCGGAAACAGTGAGTTTGCGTAGATCAATTACAACCCTTCCTGCCTCTAGCCCTTGTTGTGCCGGTGTGAAAAACTCCCCGGCGGGGATGGCGTAGATCTCGGCGATTTCGAGAATCTTTTTCGCGCTGATTGATCGATCTCCCCGTTCATAGGAGCCAAGGGCGATCGCCGAAATTCTGCCCTTACTGCGTGCTGAAACCTGTTGAAGGGTTAATCCTTGAGCCTCACGTATCTGTCGAATCCGCTGCGCGAGGGTGTCTAGCTCTATTTGAATGTTCATACCCCGACCATAAATGCGAAGGCACACCGGGTTTTTTGATATCCACAGGCGTAGCCATTCAGTGCTAGTATCTCGCCTGCATCCTTTAACGACCCATCCTGAGAGGTGGGAAAGGAGATTTACATGAGCGTAGCCCTGTCTGCACCCGACATTAAACGTGCCTTAACTCGCATATCCCACGAGATCCTTGAGAAAAATCAAGGCGCCTCTTCCATTGTTCTTTTAGGAATACCAACCCGAGGTGCACACCTTGCGCAGCGCATCGCTTCAATCATCTCTGAGATTGAAGGTGTTGAAATCTCCTGTGGAACCTTGGATATCACCTTATTCCGTGATGATTTGAGGTTGCGAGCCCCTAAAGCGATTATGCCAACCACGATTCCTCCCAGCGGAGTTGAAAATCGTGATGTGATCCTGGTTGATGATGTCTTATTTTCAGGTCGAACAATTCGATCTGCGCTAGATGCTTTAGGCGAGATCGGTCGCCCTCGAACGGTGCAGCTTGCGGCACTTGTTGATCGTGGACATCGAGAACTTCCGATTAAGGCTGATTTTGTTGGAAAAAACCTTCCAACCTCTAAATCTCAATCGGTACGCGTTCTATTAAGCGAGATCGATGGTCGAGATGAAGTTAGCATCGAAGGGGAGGCGAACTAATGCGTCACCTATTGTCAATCGCAGATCTTTCTAAGATTGAAGCGATCTCTATTTTGGATACCGCTAATGAACTTGCAAGGGTAAGTGATGGTGCAGTAAAGAAACTGCCAACGCTTCGAGGACGAACAATTGTTAATCTCTTCGCTGAGGATTCAACTCGCACACGCATCTCTTTTGAAGCCGCTGCAAAGCGATTATCTGCAGATGTAATTAACTTTTCCGCCAAAGGTTCAAGTGTGAGCAAGGGTGAATCACTCAAAGACACAGCAATGACACTGCAGGCTATGGGTGCAGATGCTGTAGTTATTAGACACTCAGCATCAGGTGCGGCACAGCGTCTAGCAGACTCTCAATGGATGTCCGGCAGTGTTGTAAATGCCGGAGATGGTACTCATGAGCATCCAAGTCAGGCTCTGTTGGATGCCTTCACTATTCGCAAACATTTAGGTTTAGGAAAAAGCGATCTTGAAGGTTTAAGTGTTGCAATCGTTGGCGATGTTTTGCACTCACGTGTTGCACGTTCAAATGTCTTGCTGCTTGCCAAATTAGGAGCAAAGGTAACTTTAGTCGCACCGCCAACACTGTTGCCGGTAGGGGTTGAAAGTTGGCCCGCTTCTGTTTCCTATGATTTTGATTCAGTAATTCCTTTTGTGGATGTTGTGATGATGCTCAGAGTCCAACAAGAACGTATGACTGAGATGTATTTTCCAAATGCTCGTGAATACTCCAGATACTTCGGACTTAACTCCGATCGGATGAAGTCGATGAAACCAGGTGCAATCGTGATGCACCCGGGTCCCATGAATCGCGGACTAGAAATCTCGGCAGAAGTGGCTGATAGCTCTCGATCTGTGATTACAGAACAGGTCACTAACGGCGTCAGCGTGCGTATGGCGATCTTGTATGTGCTGTTAACCGGTGGATCCCTAGAAGCTGGAGGTAATTAAGTGAGCACTGTTGATCTAGTAATTAAGGGTGCACAGTTACCAGATGGGAAAACTGCGGATATTTGTATTCAAGGCGAAGCAATCATTGATGTTACCGCTTCATATAAAGGCGAATCAGTAACAACCATTGATGCAAAGGGCTGCGTAGTTTTACCAGGGTTGGTGGATTTACATACCCATCTTCGCGAACCAGGCAGAGAAGATGCCGAAACGGTTTTATCTGGAAGTAAAGCGGGAGCAAAGGGTGGCTTCACCGCACTTTCTGCAATGGCAAATACTTCTCCAGTTGCTGATACCGCTGGCGTAGTAGAACAGGTGTACCGCTTAGGACAAGAGGCTGGCTTACTAGATGTTTTTCCCATTGGTGCGGTCACGCAAGGCCTTAAAGGGGAAACACTTTCTGAAATTGGAGCGATGGCAGATTCAGTAGCCCAAGTTCGAGTATTCAGTGATGATGGAAATTGTGTTTCAGATCCGCTCGTCATGCGAAGAGCCCTTGAATATATAAAGAAGTTCGGGGGAGTAATCGCACAACATGCGGAAGATCCCCGAATGACAGTTGGAGCTCAGATGAATGAGGGAGAAATATCTGCCCGTCTTGGTTTGAAGGGATGGCCAGCAGTTGCCGAAGAAGCAATTATTGCTAGAGATGTTTTGCTCGCAGACCATGTTCAATCCCGACTACACATCTGCCATCTAACTACCGCTGGCGGCGTAGAAATCATTCGTTGGGCAAAGGCTCGAGGTATTAATGTGACTGCAGAGGTAACTCCGCATCACCTTCTACTGACCGATGATTTAGCATCTTCTTACGACCCAATCTTTAAGGTCAATCCTCCATTGCGAACTGAATCAGATGTGCATGCCCTACGTGAAGCGTTGGCGGATGGAACCATCGATATCGTGGCGACTGATCACGCACCACATCCACTAGAAGCTAAAGAGTGCGAATGGCAAGAGGCTGCATTTGGAATGCTAGGACTTGAAACAGCGCTCTCTATCGTTCAAATGACGATGGTTAATTCAGGATTAATGAGCTGGCAGCAGGTTGCAGAGCGCATGTCCCATAAGCCCGCATCTATTGGTGGATATGAGCATCAGGGGCAAAGGATTGAAAAGGGAAGTTTTGCAAACTTAGTTGTGATCAACCCAACGAAATTATGGAGAGTAGACCGCGATTTAGTTCTATCAAACTCATCTAATACTCCATACCATGGCCACGAACTACCTGGAGTAGTTGAGCACACAGTATTCAAAGGCAAGCAAACATTGATAAATGGCCAGATCTCACAGGTTGGAGGTAAGTAATGGCATCTGCTTATCTCGTTCTAGATGATGGAAGAATCTTTGAAGGTTCTTCATGGGCTGCTACAGGAAAAACCTTTGGTGAAGCTGTGTTCCAAACTGGAATGACTGGGTATCAAGAGACACTTACCGATCCTTCGTATCACAAACAAGTTGTCGTTATGACCGCTCCACACATTGGCAATACAGGCGTCAATGATTTTGATAATGAATCCTCAAAGATATGGGTAGCTGGCTTTGTTGTACGTAATCCTTCTTCCTTGACATCTAACTGGCGAGCACAAAATGATCTTGAGGTTGAGTTAATTGCGCAAGGTGTTGTTGGAATCCAGGGGGTAGATACTCGCGCGATCACTCGACATCTTCGCGATCGCGGAGCCATGCGAGTGGGAATTTTCTCCGGCCTTGAGTTAACTCGTGAAGAGATGGTTGTCGAAGTTCGAAAAGCGGAAGCGATGTCTGGTGCATTTTTAGTTAAAGATGTATCGACACCCGCTACTTATGTTGTCCCAGCAATCGGTCAAAAGAAGTTCACCATCGCAGCGCTAGATCTTGGCATCAAAGCTGCAACACCGCGATCTCTTGCTGAGCGCGGGGTAGAAGTTCATGTGATGCCATACAACTCGACCGTTGAACAAATCATGTCTATCCATCCCGACGGAGTTTTTCTTTCAAATGGTCCTGGCGATCCATCGACGATGACAGATGTCATTGAAGTTGTACGAGAACTGCTGTTGGCAGAGATTCCAATTTTTGGCATCTGTTTTGGGCATCAGATTCTGGGACGGGCATTAGGGTTTGAAACCTACAAACTGCAATTTGGACATCGCGGTATCAATCAACCAGTTATGGATAAGAACACCGGCAAGGTTGAAATCACCGCTCACAATCATGGTTTTGCGGTGAAAGCTCCGATCGATGCGGAGTTTTCAACGGTTTATGGACGTGGCGAAGTAACTCACACCTGCCTTAATGATGATGTTGTAGAGGGCTTAGCGTTGTTAGATAAGCCAGCCTTTTCTGTTCAGTACCACCCAGAAGCTGCCGCAGGACCACATGATGCTTCCTATCTCTTTGATCGCTTCGTGGATTTGATGTCAAAGAAGGTTGGTGCATAATGCCTTTAGATACATCGATCAAGAGTGTTTTAGTTATAGGAAGTGGCCCAATCGTAATTGGTCAGGCTTGCGAGTTTGATTATTCAGGAACTCAAGCATGCCGCGTGTTACGAGCAGAAGGCATCCGAGTTATTTTAGTTAATTCAAACCCCGCAACCATTATGACCGATCCCGAGTTTGCTGATGCAACTTACGTTGAACCGATTACTCCCGAAATTATCGAACGAATCATTGCCCACGAAAAACCAGATGCGGTATTAGCAACGCTCGGTGGTCAAACAGCGCTTAATGCGGCAATCGGCCTCTACCAAAGAGGCACCCTTGCTAAGTATGGTGTTCGACTTATCGGTGCCGATGTTGATGCCATCAATCGCGGCGAAAACCGCGAACTCTTCCGTGCAATTGTTGAAAAGGTTGGCGGAGAGTCGGCAAAGTCTCGTATTTGTCACACAATGGAAGAGATTCTTGAAGCTGTCGTTGAATTGAATTACCCAGTAGTAGTTCGTCCATCTTTTACTATGGGTGGCCTAGGTTCTGGAATCGCCTTTGATGAGGCTGAACTGCGACAGATTGCAGGAGCTGGATTGCGCCACAGTCCCACCTCAGAGGTTCTTCTTGAAGAATCAATTATTGGATGGAAAGAGTATGAGCTCGAGGTAATGCGAGACAACAAGGACAATGTTGTGATCGTGTGTTCGATTGAAAACCTAGACCCAATGGGTGTGCATACAGGAGATTCGATTACCGTTGCACCAGCGATGACATTGACTGATGTTGAATATCAGAAGCTGCGCGATCTATCGATGAACATTATTCGCGAAGTAGGTGTTGATACTGGAGGTTGCAATATTCAATTTGCGGTAAATCCAAACAATGGCCGAATTATCGTGATCGAAATGAACCCTCGTGTTTCACGCTCTAGTGCTCTAGCCTCAAAAGCAACGGGTTTTCCTATCGCCAAGATCGCGACCAAGTTGGCAATTGGCTACACCTTGGATGAGATCCAAAATGACATCACACAAGTAACCCCTGCTTCCTTTGAGCCAACCTTGGATTATGTTGTTGTTAAGCTGCCACGTTTTGCATTTGAGAAGTTTGCTGATGCCGATCCGCGATTAACTACAACGATGAAGAGTGTTGGAGAAGCTATGGCTATTGGCCGTTCGTTCTCCGAAGCGCTTATGAAGGCCTTAAGGTCACTTGAACGTAAGGAAGCGATCTTCACATGGCCGGTCGTCTCTGAAACGGAGCGTGCTGCGTTAATGCAAAGCATGCGTGTGCCTACTGAGTATCGATTACAGCAGGTTCAGAAAGCAATGTGGGCGGGAGCTTCAATCGATGAAGTCTTTAATGCAACCAAAATTGATCCTTGGTACTTACGTCAGATTCAGCTCATCAATCAACAGGCGGCGATCATCGCCCTTCC
>JBEANK010000050.1:0-6340 GCA_041165485.1 Actinomycetota bacterium
ATCTGCAACGGGGCGGGGTAAGCGTGAAATTTCGGCCATGGCGATACTGTACAACCGCGCCATAGGTTGTTCAAGTATTTCCGCTCCAAAAGTTGTTCAATTCGCGATTTGGGGTGGTGAGTTGGGCCACTTCACGCCACGATACGCCTATGGAAGAGGAGCTCCTGACCGTTGCCGCGGTCGCCCGCCGCATAGGCGTAGCCCCAGCCACCCTACGTACCTGGGATCGTCGCTATGGCCTTGGACCGTCCAGCCACGAGGCTGGAGAGCATCGCCGCTACTGTCCCAACGATCTAGCCAAGTTAGCGCTAATGCGTCGATTGATTACAACAGGTGTTTCGCCTGCAGATGCAGCTGAAAAGGCGAAGGCTCATAAGGGCACATTAAAGATTGAAAAGTTAGTTGATAACTTTGAGGTTCGTGAAGAGTTAGTCGATTCCATTCATCGGGCTGCAAAGATTCTCGACAAAACCTTTATTGAATCTGTCTTGCGTAAAGATATTGCAGACAACGGTGTTATCTCTACATGGACTGAAGTCATTGTTCCGCTTTTATTTTTAGTCGGAAATGAATGGGAAGAAGATGGCTCTGGAATCGAAGTAGAGCACATGCTTTCTGAACTTTTAAAACGCATCATGCGAGAGGGTGTTCCAGAGATAAAGAACCCTAAAAATGCACAACCAGTTTTACTTGCAGCGGTTGGCGAAGAGATGCATTGTCTTGCCCTGCATGCACTTGCTGCAGCACTTGCTGAGAAAAAGATTGAAAGCTTCTTTCTAGGCGCCCGAACTCCGCTTGAAGCAATTGATGCAATGGTCCGTCGATCTGCACCACCTGCAATATTTTTGTGGGCCCAGTTGAGCCAAAACAGTGATGCTAAGTTCTTCCGAGAAATCCCTGCAATCCGTCCGGCACCTCGCGTGATTGTGGGAGGGCCTGGGTGGGATCTGGATGAGTGCACCGATGTCATCATTGCGCAGGATTTAACCCATGCCTGCGCTGAAATCGAGGGTGCTTTAGGGCTCTAAAGCCCCGATAGACTTGGGCCTTCATTGAACGGGGGGCTAGATGAGCGATACAGACAAGGTCGCGATGCTTGGCCTGACCTACGACGATGTCCTACTTCTACCTGATGCATCAGAGGTAGTTCCATCTGAAGTCAGCACTTCAACACAACTGACACGAAATATCTCAATCGCCGTCCCATTGGTGTCATCGGCGATGGACACAGTTACCGAGTCAGAGATGGCTATCGCGATGGCTAAGGCTGGCGGTATTGGAATCATTCACCGCAACCTTCCAATCGATGCACAAGTAACTCACGTCAAACTTGTTAAGAATGTTGGTTTGGCGGGAGCGGCTGTAGGTGTTGGCGATGATGGTTTCGCTCGTGCACAAGCTTTGATCGAAGCGGGTGTTGATGTTGTGGTCGTGGATACTGCACATGGTCACCACCGCGCAGTTTTAGATGCGATCGCACGAATCAAAAAGTTTTCTCCAACCACCGAAATAATTGGTGGCAATGTTGCAACTCGTGCAGGTGCTCAAGCATTAATCAACGCTGGCGCAGATGCGGTAAAGGTTGGCGTTGGTCCAGGATCAATCTGTACAACTCGAGTTGTTGCAGGTGTTGGAGTTCCACAAGTAACGGCAATACTTGAAGCGTCAAAGGCGTGTAACAAAGCCGGAATTCCATTGATAGCCGATGGTGGTCTGCAGTACTCAGGTGACATTGTTAAAGCTCTAGTGGCTGGAGCAAACTCAGTAATGCTGGGGTCATTACTTGCAGGGTGTGAAGAGTCTCCTGGTGAGTTAGTAGAAATAAATGGTGTTAAGTACAAGGCATATCGCGGTATGGGTTCATTAGGTGCGATGCAATCTCGAGGAGAACAAAAGTCATACTCTAAGGATCGCTACATGCAGGATGATGTTTTGTCCGAGGACAAATTAGTTCCTGAAGGTATTGAAGGAAAGGTTGCTTTCCGTGGCTCAGTCGCCGAGGTAGTTCATCAACTAGTCGGTGGACTTCGTTCAGGTATGGGATATGCCGGAGCGCCAGATATCGAAACCCTTCGACGTGAAGGCCGCTTAATTCAAATTACAGCAGCAGGATTGCAGGAGAGCCACCCACATGATGTGGCACATGTTGCTGATGCACCGAACTATCAGAAGAAGGGCCGCTCATGAATAACATTGAAATCGCCCCAGGAAAGCGGGCTCGCACCGCGTACTCCTTTGATGACATTGCAATAGTTCCTAGCCGCCGAACACGTGACCCTGAAAATGTTTCAACCAGTTGGCAGATCGATGCCTACAAGTTTGATTTACCAATGTTGGCAGCCCCTATGGATTCAGTGGTTTCACCTGAAACTGCGATCACCATTGGAAAGCTAGGCGGATTGGGAGTTCTGAACCTTGAAGGTTTGTGGACTCGGTATGAAGATCCTCGAATCCCACTAGGTGAAATCGCTTCAATGCCAGATAAGCATGCAACAAAGCGCATGCAGGAAATTTATAGCGCACCAATTCGCCCGGAGTTAATCAAAGATCGCATTCAGCAGATTCGCGATTCTGGTGTGACCGTTGCAGCATCCTTGTCACCAGCCCGCACAGCAGAGTTTCATAAAGCGGTTATTTCAGCCGGGGTGGATATCTTCGTGATCCGCGGAACAACAGTTTCTGCAGAACATGTGGCAGCAGAGGATGAAGCACTTAACCTTAAGAAGTTTATCTACGAATTAGATGTTCCAGTTATCGTTGGCGGAGTTGCAACATCAAATGCTGCATTGCACTTAATGCGTGCAGGTGCTGCCGGTGTTTTAGTTGGCTTTGGTGGAGGAGCGGCACACACAACCCGCAAGGTTTTAGGTGTTGAAGTGCCTATGGCATCTGCAGTTGCCGAAGTTGCTGCTGCACGCCGCGAATACCTTGATGAATCAGGTGGGCGTTATGTTCATGTGATCGCAGATGGTTCAGTGGGACGTAGCGGAGATATCGCTAAGGCGATTGCATGTGGTGCCGATGCTGTAATGATGGGATCGCCACTTGCTAAAGCTGTTGAAGCACCAGGACTTGGTTGGCACTGGGGATCAGAGGCACATCACTCAGTTCTTCCACGTGGCGAGCGGGTCAATGTTGGAACAGTTGGAAGCCTCGAAGAGATTTTGCTCGGACCTTCACATACATCAGATGGTTCAATGAACCTGTTTGGTGCACTACGTCGCGCAATGGCGACCTGCGGCTACTCTGATGTTAAGGAGTTCCAGCGGGTAGAGGTTCTTATTCATCGTGGCTGAGGTTCGCGGAGTACTGGTTGTAGATTTTGGTGCGCAGTACGCACAGTTAATCGCACGACGTGTTCGCGAAGCCAATGTTTTTTCAGAGATAGTTCCATCATCCATAACTGCCGCAGAAGTACAGGCAAAAAATCCATCCGCAATTATTTTGTCAGGTGGACCTTCTAGCGTTTATGCCGAGAATGCACCAATAGTGGATAAAGGTATTTTTGAATTAGGTCTACCAATATTCGGTATTTGCTATGGCTTCCAAGTCATGGCCGCCGCTCTAGGTGGAGTTGTTAGCCAGACAGGTAAATCTGAGTTTGGTCGTACCGATACAAATGTTGTAACAACCTCAAAGTTATTTGCAGGATTGCCAGCACAGCAAAAGGTGTGGATGTCTCATGGTGATGCGGTTTCACAAGCACCTGCAGGATTTTCCATATGCGGCGCAACGGCAGATACCGCTATCGCAGCCTTTGAAAATGAAACAGGGCTCTTTTCAGGAGTTCAATTTCACCCCGAAGTTTTACATAGCGAATATGGACAAGCGATCTTAAGTAATTGGCTAGTAAATATCGCAAAGTGCGATGCAACATGGACTACTGCAAATATCGCAGAAACTGAGATTGCAAAAGCAAAGGCTGTGATCGGAAACAAAAAGGTAATTTGTGGTTTGTCTGGTGGAGTTGATTCAGCCGTAGCTGCAGCAATTATTCAAAAAGCTGTTGGAAATCAGCTGACATGTGTCTTTGTCGATCATGGTCTATTACGTAAGGGCGAGGCCGAACAAGTTGAGCGCGATTTTGTGGCATCAACCGGTGTCCAATTAGTTGTCATTGATGCAAAGGATCAATTCCTTAATGCACTTAAGGATGTTACAGATCCCGAAGAAAAACGAAAGATTATTGGCCGCGAATTTATACGTTCATTTGAATCAGCTGCTCGAGAAATTGCTGCGGGTGGAGATGTTGAGTTTTTAGTTCAGGGCACGTTGTATCCGGATGTTGTTGAATCTGGTGGTGGTACTGGCACGGCAAATATTAAGTCGCATCATAATGTTGGTGGTTTGCCAGATGATCTGCAATTTACTTTGGTGGAACCATTGCGCACCTTATTTAAAGATGAGGTTCGCCAAGTTGGGTTAGAGCTGGGATTGCCTGAAGAGATTGTGTGGCGTCAACCATTTCCGGGACCAGGACTTGGAATTCGAATCATCGGTGCGGTTACACAGGAGCGTTTAGATTTACTGCGCGAAGCTGATGCAATTGCTAGAGCAGAGTTAAAGTTGGCTGGATTGGATCGAGAAATCTGGCAATGCCCTGTAGTCCTGTTGGCTGATGTTCGCAGTGTCGGCGTCCAAGGGGATGGGCGAACTTACGGACATCCGATCGTTTTGCGTCCAGTCTCATCTGAGGATGCGATGACCGCTGATTGGTCACGAGTTCCGTACGATGTACTTGAAAGGATCTCGACCCGCATCACCAATGAGGTTCGCGAGGTTAATCGCGTGGTCTTGGATGTCACAAGCAAACCACCTGGCACCATTGAATGGGAATAATTTAAGGGTTTTCACAGGATTTCGATTTACCATTAGGGCCATGTCAAAGGGAGCACATGTGAAGCGTTTGATAGTTGCAGTAATTGCAATCTCATTAATTCTCTCACCATCTGCCTTTGCTGAGCAAAAAGGTAAGGCGGTCAAGCCTGCGAAGATTCCAGTAGTAAAGTGCAAAGCAACAAAAGCGGTTGGACACACACCACCATCTGTAGCACCTGCTGAAAAACTTCCTAAGCGATTGCCACGCACCTTTACCTTTGATACAAACTGCGGCAACATCGTCGTGACAACAGTTGGCGCAAAGGCCCCAATCACTGTCACTCAGTTAGCAACACTCGCACGTGGAGGTTTCTTTAATAACACCTTGTGCCACCGTCTTACAACTCAAGGCTTGTATGTTCTGCAATGCGGTGATCCAACAGCCACAGGTGGCGGTGGGCCCAACTTCACATATCGCGATGAAAATCTTCCAGTAGAAGGTTTAAACAACTATCCAGCTGGAACAGTTGCGATGGCAAACTCAGGACCCGGAACAAACGGCAGCCAATTCTTTTTAGTCTTTGCCGATACAACTTTGGGGGCTAACTACACAATCTGGGGAACTATCACTCAAGGTCTAGATATTGTTAAAGCGATTGCAAAGGCTGGAGTGAAAGGCGGAGGTGCAGATGGTGCGCCAAATCAGCCAATCTCAATTAATCGAGTAACTGTTTCAAACTAAATCAAAAACAGTTTTTAATTTGCCAAATAATTTTAAGCAGTGTGAACGATTTTGAAGGCTTCAGCGATTCGACCTTCAGGCAATCCACCAATTCCTGCGTTGCGCTGACCCCATTCGCGGACCATCTTCTCTAACTCTTTATTGTGAGCTGTTTGTGAAACATGTGCGTGCAGAGCTGCCATCTTTAAATCAAATGTATCGGTGATATCTACCCAGTGATCAGGGTGGGCAAAACCAGATACCCAAACCTCTTTGACGCGCCACGGTTGTAGACCTTCGTTATCCAATAAATCTGTGAAGGCAAATGGGTTACGTGCATCGGGGTATACAGCCTGAATAGTTGCCTCGCCTGCGGCCAAGTGATCCGGATGGCTCGCACCAATTCGATCCCAGTTGCGTTCAGGACTTTGACACACAATTCGATCTGGCTTTGAAATACGAATCTGTCGAACAATATCTTTACGAAGTTCAAGTGTTGGCTCGAGATGTCCATCAACATAATTTAAAAAAGTTATGTCGGTGACACCGATAGCTGCACCAGCCGCACGTTGTTCACGTTGACGGATCGCTGGCATCTCTTCTTTTGTGAAGCCAGACTCTTCGCCACCTTGATCGCCATTGGTACAAAATACATAAGCGACTTCAATTCCCTTTTTTACCCATTGAGCGATGGTTCCTGATGCGCCAAAATCTGAATCATCAGGGTGGGCGTTGACGACCAAAACTCGCTTGATCTCGGTATCTGCGATCGGTTCCATGCGTGAAGCCTAATAGACTCAG
>JBEANK010000051.1:0-9654 GCA_041165485.1 Actinomycetota bacterium
AGGATGATGATGATCCATTTGCTGAGGGCAACTACATTCCACGTGCGTGAGACCAACACCGTACGTAGCTTCACTTCGTATCTACGAACCATTATCTGCCTTTGAACCTGCCGACCGTTTACGCTGGCAGAGTTTAGAAAATGATCCCTTCTCCTTTAATAGAGAAGAAGAGTTATCCCTACATCGGGTAGTTCAACCTGAACCCCCAGCGGGCCGACCAGATGGTGTTCACATCTTTGATCGCGATGGAGTTCGTTATGTCTCACCATGGGCAACTGCGACACGTTGTTGGGCAGCGCTCGATAATTTCAAAGATTCACTTCCAAGCACCGTAGTTCCTTACTTTGTGTCTCCCGCAATGGAAGAGGTAATAACTGCTGGTGTGGATTTACTAGAAGACAAAGTCCCACACATTTTGAATGAAACATGGATTATTCCTCCGCGGTGGTTCATTTTGTTTTCACCTGAAGAAAGAACCCGCGGAAAAAATGCTGATGGATTGTATTGCCGTGCGATTACAAGTATCGCTAATGCAAAACAACGCTGTGATGGTGCACATGATGCTGTTCTTAACGCTTTTGGTGATGGTCCGGTAGAACAAGAGTTAGAAAATCTGCTCGCATGGCTTGAAATGTTTCATCCAGAGTCATTAGTTGAATTAGATTACGGCGGTTTAGCTAATTACATGGATATAGCTTTACGTGAATCTGGTGAAGATGGACTTGAATCAGATTCATCAATTGAAGATGTCACACATTCTGTTGCAGGCCTTGCCGCATCGGATGGGATGATGGCGGGCGTCGGATATCAACGTTTAATGTCCCGATGGCGCTTGGTTCAAGCCTATGAGCAGGCTTCGTAGGTATTGCTTCACGCTGAATAAGTAGCCATACTTCACCCCAATACGGGCCAAAACGGACAGCCCAATTTAAAGGAGTCACCATGAACCGCATCCCAGATGCAGAAGTTCTTTTGACCCCCAAAGAGGTTGCGCAACGTTTCCATGTAAATCCAAAGACCGTTACGCGTTGGGCTAAAGCTGGAAAGTTAACTGCAATTCGCACCTTAGGTGGCCACCGTCGTTACCGTGAATCTGAAGTTCTTGAACGATTGCGTGAATACAAGGAATCAAGCTCTTAGCAGTAGGATTAACTCATGGCCGATAAGAATGATGACATGAAAGCAAGAATGCTTGCTGCCCTTGAAGCTAAGAAGAACAAGCCAGGTGCACCAGGTACTCAAAACCATTCTGAGACCGGATCAAAGATTCGTGGCGGACAACGTAGCGGTGGCGCTCCACAAGTACAGCGCAAAGCTGGTCCATCGGGATCAGGTTCTGCTGGCTAAGGTTTTACAGCAGACCGCGACGCTTCAACAGCGGCTCGATCTTTGAATCACGACCGCGGAAGTTACGGAACATCTGCATTGAATCAATTGATCCGCCGCGTCCAAGAAGTGTGTTCTTGAAATGCTCACCATTTTCGCGCTTTAAGCCGCCATTTTCTTTAAACCAATCAACGGTATCTGCATCTAAAACCTCAGACCAGATGTAGCCGTAATACCCTGATGAGTAACCACCAGCGAAGATGTGGCTGAAATAAGTTGAACGGTAACGGGTTGGTACCGCTGCAAAATCTAAGCCATAATCCTTAATTGCTTGGGCTTCAAAGGCTTCTACATCAGTGACTTTAGATGCTTGTTCAATATTCAGCGAGTGCCACGCAAGATCTAAAATCGCTGCAGCTAGATAACTGGTTGTTGCGTGACCCTCATTAAAGGTTCGTGCAGCGTCTAAGTTATCGATCCACTCCTGCGGCAGCTTTTCACCAGTTTCATGATGGCGAGCGTAGTTTTCAACTACCTCTGGCCACAAAATCCACATCTCATTTACCTGAGATGGGAACTCAACAAAGTCACGTTGAACGCTGGTGCCTGATACACGTGGGTACTTAACTTGCGAAAGCAAGCCATGAATTGCGTGACCAAATTCGTGGAACAAGGTTGTGATTTCGTCATATGTCAGCAAAGTTGGCTTACCGGCAGGTGGTTTTGGAATGTTTAAGTTGTTTACAACAACTGGCAGCTGATCAAATAGGAAGTTCTGATCAACCAGATTATTCATCCAAGCTCCGCCACGCTTTGAATCTCGTGTATAGAAATCTCCGATGAACAAACCAACCTTGGTGCCATCTTCGTTGTTGACCTCAAAAGCTCGAGCCTCTGGATGGTAGGTAACCAAATCTGGACGCTCTTTGAAAGTTATTCCAAAAAGTTTGTTTGCAGCGAAGAAAACACCATCATGTAAAACACGCTCTAACTCAAAGTAAGGACGCATCTTTGAGGTATCGATGTTGTACTTTTCTAAGCGAACCTTCTCGGTGTAGAAACCCCAATCCCAGCTTTCAATATCTGTTCCGGCGGCTTTCTTGAGATCTTCTGCTTCAGCTTTTGCATTACGTACTGCGGCAGGTGCAATCTTGCGTAACATCGCGTGAACATTTTCTGGGTGTTCTGCTGTTTGAACAGCGATCACATGCTCGGCGTGGGTTTCTTTGCCAAATAACTTTGCACGCTCTGCACGTAGCTTAACCATCTTTAGCAACACAGGCTTGTTGTCATTGTCGTTTGGACGGTTTGCCTTCAACAACGATGCCTGCATAATCTTTTTACGAAGATCGCGATTACTCAATGAATCAAGCACAGGGTTACCGGTGAAATTGACCATTCCAATAAGCCACTTGCCATCATGTCCGCGATCTTTTGCAGCAGCTCCAGCAGCTGCGATCTCATTCTCGCTTAAGCCAGCTAGCTCTTCTACTGAATCAACCAATACAGCTAAATCATTGGTATCTGCCAAGACATTCTTTGAGAACTGAGTTTCAAGTGAAGACAGCTCTTCATTGAGTTCCTTCAGACGTGCTCGCTGAGTATCAGTTAGATGCGCACCAGCATGAATCAAATCTTTGTAGTAACGCTCCAGCAACCAGGCATCTTCGCTATTAAGTCCAAGTGACTCACGAGCATCGTAAAGATCCTTAATTCGCTTAAATAAGGCTGGATTTAAATTAATTGAATCCTGATGTGCCGCTAACTTTGGTGCGATCTCTTCTTCAATCGCATCCAAGGCATCATTGGTATCGCTCGAAGATTTGTTGTAGAAAACCAGCAACATGCGCATTAAGTACTGCCCGCTTTTTTCAAGAGCAACAATTGTGTTCTCAAATGTTGCAGCCCCTGGGGTATCAAGAATTGCTTGAACCTCAGCTAGTTGTTCCGCACATCCTTCGTAGAAGGCGGGCAGATAATGCTCCTCTTTGATTTGAGCAAATGGAGGCAGCTCATATTCAAGGGTGCTTCTTTGGGCAAATGGATTCGCGTTAGTCATAACGCGAAACCTATCAACTAAAGGTTGATTTAACGAGGACGACGGCGACGCTGACTTGAGTTAGGACGTGGACGCTTTCCGCCGCTACGTACTGACTTTTCAACGATCGGTGCGATGTAAGGAATACCTGATGGCTCCTGTGCACCCGTAATCTTCATCGATCGACTTTTGCTGACGAGTAGTCGCAAGAGTTACAACGGTTCCGGCCTCACCAGCACGTGCTGTACGACCTGCACGGTGTAGGTAATCCTTGTGATCTGTTGGTGCATCAACATGCACAACAAGTGAGATTCCATCAACGTGAATACCGCGAGCTGCAACATCTGTCGCAACCAATGCCGCGTTAGGTGTTTCCTTGAAAAGAGCCAAAGTACGTGTACGAACAGCCTGTGACTTTCCACCGTGCAAAGCACCAACTGGAACACCTGCGTGAGCAAGCTTGTCAGCTAATCGATCTGCACCGCGCTGAGTCTTTACGAACAAGATTGTCTTACCGTTACGAGCTGCAACCTGGTTTGTGATGTCATCCTTATCAGATGGGTTCATAACCAATACGTAGTGCTCCATTGTTGAAACTGAGGCACGATCGTTTTGCAATGAGTGAGTCTTTGGATTCTTCAAGTACTGACGAACCAATGAATCAACGCCACGATCTAGCGTTGCAGAGAACAAAAGACGCTGTCCATCAAGCTTTGCTTGATCAAGGATTTCCTTAACAACAGGTAAGAATCCCATGTCTGCCATTTGGTCTGCTTCATCAAGAACTGTAATTTGTAGCTGGTCTAGTTGAACTTCACCTTTATTAAGAAGATCGATCAATCGACCAGGTGTAGCAACCAAGATTGCTGTTCCGCGACGCATTGCAGTGATCTGCTTTGAATACGACATTCCACCAGCAACGACAACTGATTCGTGGCCAATTGAACGTGCAAGTGGCATCAGAACTTCATCAATCTGCTGTGCAAGTTCACGTGTTGGTGTTAAAACAAGTGCCAATGGCTTATGTGGCTTTGCAACCTTGCCATTTAAGTTGTTAAGAAGTGCCAAACCAAATGCAAGAGTCTTTCCTGAACCAGTTTGTCCACGACCCAAGATGTCATGACCTGCAAGAGCATCTGGAAGTGTTGCAATCTGGATTGGGAATGGATGCATAATTCCCTGCTTGCTAAGCGCGTTAACTAGAGGCGCGGCAATACCGAGATCACCAAATGTTGTTGTGATCTCAGTTAATGGAGTTGCATCAACAAGGTTTGCATCTGCAAGGTTTGTTGAAATGTAGTTGTCATCTGCACCGAAATCGACCGCTGCATTTGAATGTGTTTTAGCTTGTTTCTTGAAATCATCACGGGCATAAGCTGGTGAATCATTTCGGCGATCACGTACTGGACGCTCTGCGCGGAAGTTAGCGGCACGTGTATCAGGTGCAACGCTGTTTTTCTTTGGACGTGTTGGATCAAACTTTTCACGCTTACGGGGATCAAAGTTTGGGCGACCATCATCGGTGCGTGCGATCTTTGCCTTCACTGCATCGCGACGTGTTGTTGGACGGGTGTCAGACTCTTTCTTGAAAGCTGGACGCTCTGGACGCTCTGCCTTCTTATATGTCTTCTTAAACTCTGGACGTGTTGTTGGACGATCTGTTCGCTCTGCACGTGGTGCTGATTCGCGAACTTCACGCTCCTTAACAAATTTCTTTGCACGAGAATCTGGACGTCGTGAATTTTCAATACGTGCCTTGCGCTCATCAGCTGCCTCGGTTGGACGTGGCTTTGATGCTGTTTTTTCTTGGTAACGCTTCGCACGCAACTTTGAACGCTCTACTAAGCGAGCTTCCTTCTTTGATGTTGCTGATGTATCAACATCTGAATAACGACGAGTTGATACAGGCTTTCCAGTCAAACTCTTTGCAGTCTGGGGCTTAGCTGCTGCACCTTTACGTGCTGCCTTTTGTGCAGATGTGTGACGCGCCTTAGGTGCCGCTTCTTTAAAAGCAACAGCCTTCTTTGCGCGCTTAGGCTTTCCAGCAGATGCTGCGCGACGAGCTTTTCCGGGCGCGCTAATACGTGGTTGTAGAGACATAGAAATGCATACCAATCGAGACGACAAGCGCGTCTCGGGTATAGCTCGCACTCTTGGCGGCTAGGGCGGTGATAAGACTCGCATGTAGTGCTGCATGCGCAGCACTTGGGGGAAGTACTTTGGTGCGGTTGCACCAACGAGATAATTCTACCGTGGATTATTGAATGGAAAAACCAACCGGAAGTTCAAGACGGTTTGCAGCTAATAGCGCTGAATCGGTAAGGATTGCGTGGGTAGAACCATCAGCAACGATGACTCCGCCCTTCAAGATAACTGAACGCGCACATAGCTCATATGCGTATGGAAGATCATGGGTAACCATCACCATTGTTATGTCGAGCGAACGCAAAATATCGGCTAATTCACGGCGACTAGCTGGATCTAAGTTTGATGAAGGCTCATCTAAAACAAGAATTTCAGGCTTCATTGCAAGGACTGTTGCAACAGCAACACGGCGGCGTTGCCCAAAGGAAAGGTGATGCGGAGGACGATCTTTGAACTCACTCATTCCAACTAACTTCAAGGCATCATCAACAATGTCATCTAGTTCCGCTCCACGCTTGCCCATGTTGTACGGGCCAAAGGCAACATCTTCACCAACGGTAGGCATAAACAGTTGATCATCTGGATCTTGAAAAACAATGCCAACCTTAGAACGAATCTCCTTGATTGACTCTTTGTTTTTTGAATCTACGAGCTGTCCTGCAACATGGATTGATCCATGTGATGTTGGGTGAATTCCATTCATATGCATGACAAGAGTTGTTTTGCCTGCACCATTAGGACCAAGCAGAGCAACACGTTCACCCTTTTGTACCGAAAGGTTTACACCATAAAGAGCTTGATTACCATCTGGATATGCAAAGGCTAACTCTTTGATTTCTAAACTAGGCGTATTCATTACATTTTTCCAATCAGTAATTGAGCGATAAAGATAATTACAGCGACAAGCGGATACAGCATGGCGATCAGCCACACTCTTTTGCTGATGTGCGGAGGTTCATCATGAGGCAGTACACCCTCATATCCACGGGACAACATTGAAAGATGTACGCGTTCACCTCGTTCATAAGAACGAATAAAAAGCGCACCTGCAGCTGTTGCTAAAACTTTCCAATGCTTAATACCAGTTGCTTCAAAGCCACGTGATTCGCGTGCAACTTTCATGCGCTCCATTTCGTCATTAACGACATTGACGTAGCGCAACATGAAGGAAGCGATTTGAACCATGAGAACTGGTAAACGAAGGCGTTCAAGTCCGCGAAGAATTTCTCGCGCTGTGGTTGATGTAGACAAAATAATTGCTGTCATAACGCCCAGAGTTCCCTTTACAACGATTCCTGAGCCAGCGATTACACCTTCACGATATAGATCAAATGGACCAACCTGAATCTTTTCTCCCGTACCAAAGAAGGGCATCAAAATTGCGAAGAAAACAAAGGGGATCTCAATTAAGGAGCGCTTGAATAGGAGCGAAAAAGGAATCTTGGCGATTACGACCACGCTCAAAAGCCATACAAAGTAGGCGATAAAGGCTGGCCATTGGGTGACTGGAGTTGAAACAACGATCAATATAAACGCCACCGCAGCGATAATTTTCAGATGTGAAGGAAGAGAGTGTACTAATGAGTGGCGATGCAGGTAGAGCCTTTCACCTACATCATGACCGTGGTGATGGTTCTCCTGCTCGACCTTAATTGCCATCCTTCTTAGGCTTACGAGCTATGAGCTTAAACCCGATACCAGCAACAACAGCTGTACCAATAACTCCAATAACTCCAGCTACACCAACGGATGCCCGTTCATTGTCAATTCCTTTAACGCCGTAATCGGCCAATGTGCCATCCGCGTTGGTGTGATCCTTTGCGGTATCAATGAAGCCAATATCTTGTGCAACTTTTTCTAATCCATCAGGAGAAGAGGATGCATAGAAGGAGACAACGCCTGCTAAAAAGAGGGAAACTATAAATCCTGCAATATAAAACTTGCGATTAGTTAGCACTGCGAATCTCCAGCTTCTGTACATTGTTTTTCCAGCCATAAACCAAGTCACTTCGGCTGGCCAAAACTGCACTTACTGTTAAACCAGTGATCAACGCTTCACCAATTCCAATCAGAACATGAGTTCCGACCATTGCGCTAAGTACAGTTGAAGTTGAAAATGTTGCAGTTGCTCCCATTGCGTATTGAATTGTGAAACCAACCGCAGCGGCTGGAACAGATAACAAGCCACCCAAAGCTGCAGCTAATGAGATTGACGATTTATTCTTTGGCAAAACCTTGCGTAACAACAAGAAGGTTCCGTATCCAGCCCATACGCCAAGAACACCCATATTAAAGACGTTAAGTCCGATCGCGGTTAAACCACCATCGGCAAATAAGAAACCTTGCATCAACAACACAACGGTTAATGCCAAAGTTGCAGCCCAGGGTCCAACTAAAACCGCAGCTAAAGCACCACCTAATAAATGTCCGCTTGTTCCCGCAACCACGGGGAAGTTGAGCATTTGCACCGCAAAGATAAATACAGCGGTTAACCCTGCAAGAGGTGCTGTCTTTTCATCCAACTGGCTGCGAGCACCCTTGAGCGCCGTGGCAACGCCCGCTGCCGCTAAGCCGGCAAAGATGGCAGAGGTCTGGACATCGATAAACCCATCAGGAATATGCATGCATACAGGTTAATGCAAATCATTTGCATCTGCCAAAGATGGGCATTTGAGCGTGGCCTAGAGTGCTCCCATGCGCAAACTCCTGGTGGCTGTGCTCCTGCTTGCCCATTTGTGGCCGATCACCGCCTCTGCCGCGGCATGCTCGTGGGATCAAGCCCCGGGGTGGGTGGCTCGCGAAAATCAGAAGCCCGGAAACAAGGAGTGGAGCGCTGGAATCCCCCTGCGTTACAGCGCTGATTTTTCTCGACGTAAAGATGTTCCACGCATTGAGGGATATTTAAGTTCGGCCAGTGCAACATGTGGCGACAGGTTAACTCTTTCAACCGTTGGTTCAAAAAAATTCACCGCCTCTGTTTATCGAATGGGCTACTACAACAACTCTGGCGCTCGCCTTGTGAAGCTTTTGAAATCTCCAACTCAGATTTCAATTGATTCAAAAACACCACCAGGTCAGTACCTGATCAAACTCTCCAATAAGTTACGAGCGGCCACATTTGTTCCATTTACGGTTTACGGGGATGCGCCAAGTGACGCAACATTTGTTTCATCAGTTTTGACGTGGCAAAGTTATAACCAGTGGGGTGGCGAATCTCTTTATAAAGGGGCGGATGGCGCTCGCGAAACTGCAGCCACCTTTGTGACATTTGATCGTCCGTATGATGGCGATGGTTCTGGACAGTTTAGATACATGGAACAGCCATTATTAACGTTGATGGAAAAACTTGAATTAGATATTAACTATGTAACAGATCTAGATATTGACAAGAATCCATCGGTATTTCAAACAACCAAAGCAATTATTGTTGGTGGTCATAGCGAGTACTGGACCGTTGCGATGAGAGACTCAATAGATGCAGCGGTAGCAGGTGGAGTAAATCTTGTTGCCTTTGGTGGAAATACTGCTTATGCAATCACCGAAATCGAGAAGAGAGAAATTCTTGGAAGAACCGCTTACAGAGATGTGTTAAGACCGGAATCGCTACTCTTAGGATCTCAATACTTTGCTCTTGGAATAAAAAAAGATTTGATTTCAAATAATGTGTGGCCCTTTTCTGTGTTAGGAAAGGATGCAGTAATTAAAGGTTTGTATGGATATGAAGCGGACACAGCCATGGGAACCATTGGTCCAGGTGTGCAAGTCTCTGCACGAGCTGCTATTAGCCCGACTGAGAAGGGGTTTGTTGCCATGTCTACCTATTACAACGCTCCAAGCGGGGCTTCAGTTTTGAATATGGGTACCAACGCCTGGGTCTGCGCGATGAAAAACCGCTGCCCTTGGGGTCATACCTTTGATGCGGTGGCACAAAAGCAGATCACTCAAGTCACCACAGAGGTGCTTAAAGCGGTCAAAACCTCAAAATGGCCGGTGGCACAGATAGATATTCCCGCGCGACCTTAAGCCGATGCGTATAGGGTCACAGCCATGAGTGAAGACGAAGGCATGGAAGAACTCGTCACCGAAGAGATGCTCTGGGATCGAATCCCTGAAGTAGAAGGTGAAGAACGTGCCAGTACTTACTA